>NZ_BAACAP010000244.1:0-136194 GCF_045865695.1 Scytonema hankhaensis NUACC26 | reverse complement strand
GTTCGCCGCCACAACGGAAGGATTTTCTGGCTGCTAAATCTGACTTCGTACACGAAATGGTTAAATGGGGTGGTTTAGATAAATTACCTCCCGGTACTACCGTCTTAGATGTTGGCTGTGGTATTGGGGGTAGCAGCCGAATTTTGGCGCGAGATTATGGGTTTGCTGTAACAGGGATTACCATCAGCCCTATTCAAGTGAAGCGTGCTGTGGAGTTAACACCTGAAGGGCTAAACGTCCAGTTTGCAGTTGATGATGCGATGGCATTGTCGTTTCCAGATGCCAGTTTTGATGTGGTCTGGTCGATTGAAGCGGGTCCCCATATGCCTGATAAAGCCGTTTTTGCTCTTGAGTTAATGCGGGTGCTAAAGCCCGGTGGAGTCTTGGTTGTAGCTGACTGGAATCAGAGGGACGATCGCCAAAAACCGCTAAATTTCTGGGAAAAACCAGTCATGCGGCAACTCCTCGAGCAGTGGTCTCATCCAGCTTTTTCCAGCATCGAGGGTTTTGCCGAGCTTTTGGCAGCAACGGGATTAGTCGAGGGGGAGGTAATTACGGCAGATTGGACGAAAGAAACGCTTCCTTCTTGGTTAGATTCGATCTGGCAAGGGGTGGTTCGACCGAGCGGATTTCTGCGTTTTGGACTGTCTGGTTTCGTTAAGTCTGTGCGCGAGGTACCGACGTTGTTGCTGATGCGTTTGGCGTTTGGTGCTGGGTTGTGCCGATTTGGAATGTTCCGCGCTGTGCGGGCAAATTCACGCACGGAATTGATGGACAGAAATGCCAACCAAACTCCCTTACGCTTGGTTGGGTAACGATCAGTCATTAGACATCTCCGAAAAAGAAGATAAAAGCGTTGTGCAGTCAGGATCGATATCTCATTTCTGGAGATGTCTGTTGGACACAATTAATTTCAATAATGTTTTTGCTTTGCCTCATGCCCAATGCCCATTAAACTTCTTGACTATACATTGCAAAATTAATCAACAAGCAACATATTTTCTATGCATAAAATTCCCGTTACAGTGATTACAGGGTTTCTTGGCGCAGGCAAAACAACACTAATTCGCCATTTTAACAGTAACATTGTTGAACTCACCAACGGTTGCTTGTGCTGTACAGTATAGGAGGAATTCTTGCCAGCGATGCAGGAATTGCTGAAGCGACGCGATCGCCTTGACTGTATGTTAATTGAAACCTCCGGACTAGCACTCCCAAAACCATTGGTGCAAGCATTTCGCTGGCCGGAGATTCGCACGGGTGCTACAGTGGATGGCGTTATCACTGTGGTGGATTGTGAAGCTCTGGCAACCGATCGGTATGTAGGTGATTTAGAAGCCCTCTTGGCACAGCGACAAGCAGACTCCAGTATAGAACACGAAACACCCATTGAGGAACTGTTTGAAGATCGGCTCGCTTGTGCTGACTTAGTATTGCTGACTAAAGGCGATCGCGTTGACGAACCAACGCAAGTTAGGGTGCAGCAATGGCTCAAGCATAACTTATCCCCTGGTGTAAAAATTATTCCTTGCTGGGATGGTAAAATCAGTAGCGATTTGTTACTCGGTTTCAACGCTGCGGTGGAAGACAACTTAGATAGTCGTCCCAGTCACCACGACATGGAAATCGAACACGAACATGATGACGAGATTAATGCGGTGCAACTACTGCTAGACCAAACATTTGAGCCGTCTGTTTTAGTCAAACGCTTGCAAACATTGGTACAACAGCAAGAAATTTATCGAATTAAGGGATTTGTTGCAGTTCCGAACAAAGCTATGCGTCTGGTATTACAGGGGGTTGGTAATCGGTTCGACTACTTTTATGACCGTCCTTGGCAACCCAACGAACCCCGTCAAACGCGATTGGTGTTGATTGGTCGGGAGCTTGACCGGGGTTCTATTGAGTCACTAGTATTGGGGGAGGAAGTGAATGCGACGCCGTGACAAATAATAAGGTTTGCAACACCACAATGCAACACCCTGTATTTATGCAATGCCAAAGAGTGATATAAAATTAAAGGGAAATATTATCTCTGCTTTAAATGAGCAAGGAGTATTTCTGTGCATTATTTTTTCAGCACTTGGCTGCAAAACAGACTTTATCGCCAGAGCTTGCTAAGTGCAAGTGTGTTAGTTTTTCTAACTTCGATCTCACCATTCTTTGTAACAAATTTAGAAATATTATGTGCATCGGCACAGACACATACAGTCCAAAAGCCCACAGACGAAGCTTTGCGTCTGTACCAAGTAGGCAAACAGCAGTATAATCAAGGTCAATTAAAGGAAGCATTAGAGACATTTCAACGGGTTTTAGTTATTTATCGAGAAATTGGCGATCGCTCCCAGGAAGCAAAGACCTTGAATAACATTGGGGAAATTTATAACGATATTGGTCAATACCCCAAAGCCTTAGAATTATACCAGCAAGCCTTAGCTATTACCAAACAAATCGGGGACAAAGAGGAGGAAGGTGTAACACTTAGAGGCATTGGGTTCGTTTACAACAACATCAATCAGTACCCCAAAGCTTTAGAGTTCTACCAACAAGCAAATGGCATTGCCAAACAAATCGGCGACAAAAAGGGGGAAGGTGCAACACTTAGAGGCATTGGGTTCGTTTACAACAACATCAATCAGTACCCCAAAGCTTTAGAGTTTTACCAACAAGCAAATGGCATTGCCAAACAAATCGGCGACAAAAAAGAGGAAATTCAAACCCTTAATGGTATTGGAGAAGTTTACTCTCAGCAGAGTCAATATGCCAAAGCTTTAGAGTTCTACCAACAAGCAAATGGCATTGCCAAACAAATCGGCGACAAAAAAGAGGAAATTCAAACCCTCAATGGTATTGGAGAGTTTTACTCCAGTCAGAGTCAGTATGCTAAAGCTTTAGAGTTTTACCAGCAAGCAAATAGCATTGCCAAACAAATCGGCGACAAAAAAGGGGAAGGTCAAGCCCTCAATGGTCTTGGAGCAGTTTATAACAACCTCAGTCAGTATGCCATAGCCTTAGAGTTTTTCGAGCAAGCAAATGATATTGCTAAACAAATCGGCGACAAGAATGGAGTTGGTGCAGCCCTCAACAGTATTGGGGAAGTTTACACTATCCAGCGTCAGTACAAAAAAGCCTTAGAGGTCTACCAGCAAGCCTTAGCCATTTACCAACAAATCGGTAGCAAAGCGGGGGAAAGTTCGACTCTCAACAGTATTGCGGCTGTTTACCTCATTCAAGGTCAGTACCCTAAAGCCTCAGAGTTATACCAGCAAGCCTTAGCCATTTACCAACAAATTGGCACTAGAGCAGGAGTTGGTACAACTCTTGCGAAGATGGGGGGATTTTACAACAGCCAGCGTCAGTACAAAAAAGCCTTAGAGTTATACCAGCAAGCGTTAACTATTTACCAACAAATCGGCAGCAAAGCGGAGGAAGCCTATACTCTCAACGGTATCGGGTCAGTTTATTATGGACAGAAGCAGTACCCTAAAGCCTTGGAGGTTATTGAGCAAGCCTTAGCAATTAATAAACAAATTGGCAGCAAAGCAGGGGAAGGTAGAACCCTCAATAATATGGGGGCATTTTACTACAGCCAGCGTCAGTATTCCAAAGCTTTAGAGTTCTTCGGGCAAGCCTTAGCAATTAACAAACAAATCGGTAACAAATCAGGAGAAGGTACAACCCTTAACAGCATTGGGTCAGTTTACTATGAACAGCGTCAGTACAATAAAGCCTTAGAGTTCTTTGGGGAAGCTTTAGTGATTCATCAACAAACTGGCTCCGTTCGAAGTGAATGCATAGCCCTGAAAAACATTGGGACAATTTACACTAACTTTAATCAAAATCCAAGATCTCTAAAGATATATCGGCAAGCTTTAGGAACTTGCAAACAAATTGGCATTCAGCTTTGATCTGATACTAATTCTTCACTTTGCTGTGGAATAATTTGGTATTTCGTAGGTGAACTCACGCAAAGGGGAGCCACTGCGTTGCTCAAGTGTCCACCAGTTGTAGTAAGTGGTGTGAGGGTGGGCGTTAACGCGGGCAGCGCTTCACGACCTTAATTTAGCATCCATCTACTGTTATTTATTGCATAAGTATAATATTATAATAAATTATGTTTAGTTGAAAATTATTTGCAATTTTTCTAGATTTGATTCTTGCTGCTAACCGTCGTTAACGCTATGCCCAATAACTTTGTCTTAGAGAAAGAAAAACTTTGGAGTCGTCGCCGATTGCTACAGATGGGATTGGCTGGTGCTGGTTTAACTGGTGCAGGGTTGCTATGGCACAGCTTGAATGTACAAGGCAAGTCCAAGGTCAAAGTACCACCTTTGGAGATAAAAGCAACTGCTCAAGAGGCTGCTAACCCCATGAAGATGGTACGGGAATTTGATTACGGCACTGTCAAGCAAGAAAATGGACGCACCATACGAGAATTTCGATTAACTGCACATACTTCTGTTATTGGACTCAGTAATGCTGTCTCTTTCAACATCTGGGATCTCAATGGTCGCATACCGGGACCGACTCTTAGAGCAAAGCAAGGCGATCGCATCCGGGTTTTATTCTACAATCAAGCAGGGCATTCTCATTCTTTGCATTTTCACGGGGTTCACCCTGCGGATATGGATGGTGTTCGTCCGGTTCGTCATGGTTCAGCAACTATCTATGAATTCGATGCAGAACCCTATGGCGTCCACCTTTATCATTGTCATATTGAACCAGTTACCCGTCACATTGCCAAAGGGTTGTACGGGATGTTTATTATCGATCCACCTACAGAGCGCCCTCGAGCTGATGAGATTGTACTAGTTATGGCTGGGTATGACGTGAATGATGACAATCGTAACGAGTATTACGCCTTCAACGGTTTGCCTCATTATTTCATGGATTCTCCTATCCGAATATATCAAAATCAGTTAATTCGGCTTTATGTTCTCAACATCATTGAATTCGATCCCGCAGTAACTTTCCACCTCCATGCTAACTTCTTTGATGTCTATCGATTTGGAATGAGCCTGACTCCCAGTGAGAAAACAGATGTGATTACGATGGGGATCGCTGAAAGGCATATCCTGGAATTTTCCTTTCGCTATCCCGGTAACTATATGTTTCACCCCCATCAAGACTGGATTGCAGAAAATGGCTGTATGGGATCGTTTGAAGTCATTGGGAAGAATGCGTAGGGGATTGGGGAACTCGCTCTTCCCCTCCTTGTTGAGGGGCAATGGGGACTGGGGACTAGGTACTAGGAAATTAACTCCCAATCGCCAATCCCCAGTCCCTAATCCCCCTAATTGCTTCAATTGTCAACAAAAATAGTATTACTTTTACATAAAAATTAAAAATCGCTGAACTAGTTGATAAAAGGTTTCATTTATGGGAAATTACATAAATGAGTTTGCAAAGCACTGTTAAGATCCCTGACTTCTCTAAGAAGTCGGCGATCTGACCAAGCCAATCTCTTAGGAGCCAAAATGAAAAAATATAAATACGTGTGTTTAGCTGTTGCAGCAGCATTCATAGTCACATTAAGTTCCTGTAACGGAACGCAAACACAAACCACAGAAAATTCTTCACCAGCACCAGCAACTAACACGAGTTCCCAAAAGACAGAAGCAGTTAGTCATGGCGGACATGGTGGCAAAAAGCAAATCAACATCAACAATGCTATTCTCTCAGAATTGGATAAGTTTGAGGCAGAGCTAGGTGTTCCCGCGCTATCACATAAAATTCAAGCAAGTCGCCCCTACGCCAGCCCTGAAGACTTAGTCACTAAAAAAGTTATCAGTCAAGAGCAATTTGACAAAATTAAAGACCAGGTGACTGTTCAGGAAATAGTACTGACTGGTGAGGCAAAAGATGTTGATTACATGACAAAGCTGGGGTTGATGAAAGGGCATCTTTTAGTAGCAAAAGAATTACTCGATAAAAATGAACCCAAACAAGCAGAACCTCATATTGGACATCCAGTGGAAGAGATTTATGTGGATGTAGAAGACCAATTAAACGAGCGCAAAGTCAAGGAATTTAAAACCAGTTTGGTCAGCCTGCAAGACTTTGTGAAAGCTAAACCAAAAGATGCCAAAGTCAAAACTGATTTTGCCTCTTCCATGCAGTCTATTGATACTGCGATCGCGGCTTTACCAGCAGAACAACGCAAGCAACCCCGTTTCGTTCTACAAGTCATTAACGGATTATTAGATGCATCCAATTCAGAATATGGTGCAGCAGTCGCAGATGGAAAAATCTCTGCAGCCATTGAGTATCAGGACTCTCGTGGCTTTGTTAACTACGCCAACGAACTGTACAAAGGGATTTCTAGCCAAATGGCAAAAGAGCATCCACAAGAACACAAAGCAATTGAAACAAATATGGCTGAACTAGTCACAGTTTGGCCCTCTGCCATTCCACCCACTAAACTTGTGAAATCGCCTGATGATGTCACCAAGCTAGTAAAAACCATTGAGCAAAATTCCCAAAAAGTGATTGATAGTTCTAGTGCTCAAGCACAACGATAAGTCATATCGATTTTGGATTTTGGATTTTAGATTTTGGATTGAAAAGCTTTGCATTAATTAAAAGTCAATACTCTCAAGTCAAAAGAAACAGCCGAATAATTGTTTCATCCCCATTACCCCTCAACAAGGAGGGGACCCCACCCGCCCCTTATCCCCAGAGGGAACCCCTACCTTCCCCAATCCCTAATCCCCAATCCCCAATCCCCAATCTTTAATAAAAATGAACTTTAGTGCTGCTATACCTACTTTTGTTATTACACTCCGAGAAGGAGTAGAAGCTGCTCTTGTTGTCGGTATTGTGCTAGCTTTGCTCAAAAAAGCCAAACAATCCCGTCTTAACATTTGGGTATATGCTGGAGTTGGCGTTGGGATTGCCATTAGTGCGTTAATCGGTGTTCTGTTTACTTGGATTATCCAGGCTGTTAGCGCACTAAATCCGCAATACTCATCTGTAGTGGAGCCACTTCTAGAAGGTATTTTTAGCATCCTCGCAATCTTCATGCTCAGCTGGATGCTCCTTTGGATGACGCAACAAGCCAAATTCATGAAAGCTCAGGTTGAAGGAGCTGTCACAGGTGCTTTAAAACAAAACTCAAACGCTGGTTGGGGTGTTTTTACTCTGATATTTATTGCTGTTGTGCGGGAAGGTTTTGAAACTGTCCTGTTCATCGCTGCTAATTTTCAGCAAGGACTAGTACCTGCTATTGGTGCTCTTGCTGGTCTTTCAGTTGCAGTTGCAATAGGTGTACTTCTGTTTAAATGGGGCATCAAAATCAACATCCGGCAATTTTTTCAAGTCATGGGCATTTTATTAGTATTGATTGTTGCTGGACTAGTCGTGACAGCTTTGGGCAAATTCGACCAAGCTATTGCTACCCTTTCCCTCAGCAATCGTGCTTCAGAAAGCTTGTGCTTTTATTACGAACGGTTTACGAGAATCCACTCTTGTATTCTCGGTCCAATGGTTTGGAATACTTCCAATCTCCTGCCTGATGACCAATTTCCTGGAGTTATTTTCAATGCTTTATTTGGCTACACCCAGTATCTTTATTTTATACAAGCCCTTGGATATGCTGTATTTTTACTGGTTGTCGGAGGTTTGTATTTCCAAAGCCTTAGGGGAAAAGATAAGGTAAGCAGCAAAAACCAGCCAGTAGAGCAGAAGAAGTGACCAGTGACCAGTGACCAGTGACCAGTAACCTCAACGATATTTTAAGGATTTCACGCTTTGCAGATCCCCCCCTTAAAAAGGGGGGCTTTGCGTAAGTCCTAATTATTCATAATTCATAATTCATACTTCATAATTCCTAGAATTTTGAGCAGATCCACATTCTCTACAGTACGGCAAATGTTTGTAGGTAAAATTATGACAGTTTGAGCATTCAGTATACTGATGGAAACCGCAATGCGAACAGTGACTGTCACTATGACGAATTTTTTTAGCACACTTAATACAGCGTGATTTTTGAACTCTATTAGCTGCTTGAACTTTGGGATTAAAAATAACCTTTTGGAAAAATTTGATAAGTCCAAAACCAATAAGTGGAATCAGCAAGATATAAATATAACTAATAAGGAAAAGCAATCCACCAAAAATAGCGCTAATGACATCAAAAAGAAATTGGAATAGAGCACCGACTTGTAAAAATTCAAAGATTTTTAGAATTAGTGGAATAAAAAAGATAACTAACAAATGCCAGCTAATTAACGAGATAAGCCCATATCCTCTTGCTCCTGCGAATCTATGTACTGATAAAGCAACCAGAATCAGTGGTAGGAGAAAGATAGACTGAAAAGCAAATTGGATGCTTGGATACCAAAACGATGCCTGTTGATAACCTTTTTCAACCGGACTAAATTTTCCTTCATCTTGAAGAAAATTTATAAAATTGACACTTTCTGGTTTGGCAAGCAGTTGATTTTTTAAATTAGAAATTTCTCGGACTAATGTAGAAATACTGTTAGTATTTTGCTCTAAAGTCTGCTTAGCTTTTTCAGCACCAACTTGATTAATCGATTCAGAGCGAGGTTGACCTGCAAGTTTTTCTAAAAGCGTGGAGTCATACTGAGCGCGAATGTTACGATTAGCTTGTTCGAGTTTACTTATGTTTGCTTGTTTTTGGTCAATTATTGTTACAGTTTGTCTATTTTCAGAAGTATAAATCTTATCTTTATACCCAGCATAGTTCAAACAGAGTTCAGAAACTTTACCTAAATGTCCTTCTTGGATTTGCTGGTAATTTCGTTGAAATGGTGGAGCAGTGTTTGTGTCAGTTAATAATGACTTAATAATTTCATAGTTTTTATCTTTATCGGTTTGTGTTCGATAATTATCCCACTCGAAATAACACGGGTAAGCTTGCGAAGGACTGAGATACCATCTACTAATATCATCTAGCCCTGTAAAAACATTGATTAAGATAAAGATATCAATTAAAATAATGACAATCAAACTCACCTTATTTAAGGGTTCATTGTTGATTGTTCTCGATCTAGTAAAAAATTGTCTTAAAAGACGGCGAATTCTAGCAAACATATTAAGTAGGCGCTCGGAATTTAAGAGAACTAGTTAGGTTTGTCATTTCTCATTTGTCGTTTGTAAGAGGTTTTAGTAGTAAGGTGGGCATTGCCACTAAGAGTATCGTATGACCACTCTACTTTCTCAATCCACGCATCCAAAATCTAAAATCCAAAATGGTATGATTTATTTTACTAACTAATTGCTCATTGGTCACTGGTCACTGATTCCTGGTCACTGATTAACAGCGTGCTGAACGTGGTAACATAAAAGTCTCCTTTTCGGGCGCAAACTCTCCACGAATCATAAGATAGTCATCGCCATTGAGTCGGTGAGGAAATGCTTGAGCCTCAACATGAAGACGATCGGGACTAAAATAAATTTCCACTTCCTCAATGGGGTGGGGTATTCTGTCCAAAAGAGCTTGCAGAGAGCAAAGTTTCGTTCCTACTAAATCAAAAAGCTGGAGTTTACTACCTTCTATGTTCATGCACGCTAGGACATCTAAATCTTCTGCATAAAATAAAGGATTGTGACTTTCAATGACATAGAAGAGTGCTTTCGCCTTCACAACACCTAGAATGTGAGACACGGGTTCTCGTGTTTCTAATAGCCTATTCAATAAATTGATATCATGATTATTACCAGTGTCTAGCGATCGCAAGCCATGAGTGCCGCCTTTGGAGTTACACTTGACAACAAACATATCTTCCCTAACATAGCGAAAGCCAAAAGGTTCGTACAACTCAGGCTGAGAGGTGGTTAAAACTAAAGTTTTGTAACGGCGATCGCAATAATCCAAAACCTCTTCCATCACTTCCCGATAATAGCCCCGTCTCCGATATTCAGGATGGGTAGCTACTCCATGAATTCCTCCCACCGTCACGAGTTCCCCCATAAGATACATGGGGATTTCCAGAACACCAACATGGGTGACAGCAATATTATCTTCAAAGCGCATAAACGGAGTAGAAACAGATTCCCAAGATGCACCAAGCTTACAAGCGTGTTCGGCTGCTTCAGTAATTCCAAGTTCGGGAAAAACAATCTCTAGGAGGTTAAACAGGTGTTTGCTTAAGGTTAGATCGTTCTGGAAGGAACGTTGAAAGCAATACTTTTTCATAGCTGGTTAATGAAATTGGGATGTTTATATGAAATACTACATATGTGACATCATAAATTCCTGACAAACAAGATCCCCGACTTCTTGAAGAAGTCGGGGATTTGAGCCTTTCAATTCTTACAAATCAGGTAAAATTGCTGTGGTAGGCTGGTTGAGGAACAAAATCCAGCATTTTTCAAACTTGCAAGGTAGGTCAGAATGGCACGCAAACGCCTGATTATTGAAATGGGGATGGGTATTGACCAACACGGACAGGAACCAACTGTTGCTGCAGCAAGGGCTGTGAGAAATGCGATCGCACACAATGCCTTACCTGGAGTTTGGGAAGTTGCTGGATTGAGCGATCCAAATGAAATGATAGTTGAGGTACAGGTTGCTGTTCCTTATCCCGAACAAGTGCGAGAAGAAGAAGTCTTGGCTGTGCTACCCTTTGGGCAGAAAACACTGACAGTAGAACCAGGAGGAATGATTGTTCAAGGCAAAGCCATTCCCGTACTCAATGACAAAAATGATGAAATGTTAATTGCAGTTGCTGCAGTGACCGTTCTAATCAGTGAGCAGTGACCAGTGACCAGTGAGCAGTGACCAGTGACCAGTATTAATCGGGTAGTAATTGGGTGGAGTCTTCTGTTTCTTCAAGTTCCGGAACTTTGACGTGTTCGAGGAAGCGAGACATCCATGGTAAAGCAGCAAGTATTCCCCCTAGTACGATTAAAAATACAGAGATTCCAAAAATCTGGTCGCGAGGAATCTCTAGAACGCCACGTAAAATCACCTCTCGCAAAGCAGAAACAATGGTAATTTCTACAGCTGCACCTACAGATATTCTCCGTTCTTGAAGGTAATCAATTAACAGACGGAACAACTCTACTAGAATCAAAATAAACAAGATATCAGACGTGATTTCTCTTAAATCCAACGGATGTATGAGGGAGAAAAACATTGCTCCTAATCGTATAAGCATTACACAGAATAAACCAAGGCAGAGAGAGATAACAATAATGTCTTGAAAAAACTCTAGGTTACGTACAATCCTATCTCGCTGAAACCAATAATTTAACCCTGTCATGAGGCGTTTTGGCATGGCTATTCCAGACAGTCTAGATTTATTCCTTCATCATAGGCAATCTAAAAATTAAAATTTAAATTAAAAATTACAAATTGAATTGTAATTCCAACACGACCGCAAGACAAGAATATAGCGGTTTTCAATTAGGTGCAATACATAAAAAAGTTATGGAACCGCAGCCTGTAGCAGCCCGTAGCGGATAAATGTGTACCTCACTCACATACAAACCGCTATAGTGAAGCAGCGTCTGAGTACCTCTATGGTATATTTACTATGCACTGTAAAATTCAGTAAAATAACGCATCTCGATAAATTCACTTAAGGGAAACCATGAAACCGCTTTGCATTATTGTTGGATTTGGAGCCGGGGTAGGGATGGGTATTGCTGATGCATTCGGCAAAACTGGTTTTCAGCTAGGACTAATTGCTCGCAATCCTTCTAAATATACTGATGCACTCCAGTCATTGACCAATGCAGGTATTGAGGTGTCTATTGCAGCCGCCGATGCGAGCAATGAGTCATCGTTGACAGATGCGATCGCCGAGCTCCAACAAAAGCATGGTTCTGCAGAAGTCCTCATTTACAATGTGGTGTCGCCGACGTTTGGCAAACCGACCACATTAACCGCAACTCAACTTGCTCAAGATTTTAGTGTGAATGTTGTCGGGGCATTGGTGGCAGTGAAAGCCGTTTTACCAGCTATGCGATCTCGAAAGCAAGGAAGCCTGCTTTTTACAGGAGGTGGTTGGGCGCATTATCCGTGGGATGAAGCATCATCCATTAGTATTGGCAAGGCAGGATTGCGAAGCCTTGCCCTCACCCTTTCTCAGGAATTAGCTGACACAGGTATTCGGGTTGGTATGGTCAGTATTATGGGTCAAGTTGCTTCGGGTACTCCTTTCGATCCCAATAAAATTGGAGAAGCGTTTTTGGAACTATATCGTCAGCCGACAGATAAATTTCAGCCAGAAATCTTGTTCCAAGGCGCAAGCTAATAACCTTAAAACTTGGAGAGTGGTACGAGAATACCGGATTCAAGGGGAGGAACTTTATAGTAATTAGCTGCCTCAGCAGGTTTGGATTCTTCGTTTTCCGGCTGTTCTATTTTAGAACAGAGTTTGAGGTTAGCTGCTGGATCTTTAAGAAAATCTAGCGGATCGATATCCTGACATTTTTTTTCACGTACCAATCTGATAGAAGTAGAGGGTGGTTTGCGATTGTTAATTCGCGTATTACCTATCTGATTTTCTATAGAGGCTGGCTTGACCATCAGAAGAGAAGCTTGACCTAGTGTTGTATGGGTCGAAACATTTTCTTCATTAGCATAGGCTGGATAAGCTATGGCGATCGCACTCACAATCGCAAGTAAGGCTGGTAGCGAGCATTTCATAATTTAACGATGTCCCATAACGAAGCTTGCCTTGCATAGCAACAGCTTGTATGGCAAGCTTTCCGGTAATTTAGAAAGAAAGCGATAAAGCTTTCATCGTGCAAAAGATGAGCCAAGCCTAACATACTGATAGATCCATTGTCAGGATTTAAGCCAAAGATTTTACACAATTTTCAACAGGGGGTTGGTATATCCCTGGAATAACCCTGTTCTGTCACGCTTGCGCGAGAAAATAATTGAGGCGAATAGAATTCGCTACTATACAAACAAAGTCCCTCCGGGTTCACCAGTTCCTTACGAAAGGAAACCTTTCTGCAGGACTGGATTCACCGCCTACGCGGACTAATATAAAAACGGGGTTTCAAATTTTCTTTGACGAAAGTAATGAAAGAGGGATAATTTACTCCCTCGTACCAAATTTTACTGATAACTCTTGAATTTCTTTGTCCTCCAACTTACGGAACAGTGGTGCGATAAGCGCTCTTTCAGCTTGCGCTTCGCGATCGCATAAACTGCATGACCCAGAGGCAAAGCTTTAAAATTCACACTCTCGCTAATCTTAGTCATTCTGTCAGTTTCAGACAACTGTAATGCATCAAATAACTTTACCGAGGTAAAGGGGATAATTGGTGCAGACACCAGAGCATAGATTCTGATTAAATTAAGACAAGTCCGTACTGCTGCAGAAATATACCCTATGGGCGCATCAAACCAGACATAAGCAAAACTTCCAAGATCCCCCTAAATCCATGCCACTTGCTTTATGCCGGGAAACCCGTCCACCGCAGTGGCTCCCCTTAAAAAGGGGGACTTGTAAGAGTATTTTCCCCCTTTTTAAGGGGAGCCAGCGCTGCAGGAGGGTCTCCCGAACTCACAGCGACTGGCGTGGGCTAGGGGGGATCGTGATACAACAATAGACTTTACAAACATTCTCTAAGTGCTTGATGCCGTTTATATAAGGCAGCGCACTAGTAATTAAGTACTTAACTTTCCTGTCATCGGTACTGTTGAGTGTGACCTCTATACAAGCTTTATGTACGTTTAGATCTTACTATTATAATACATACTATTTACAGAATTGCACATTGAATTAGGCTTCCTCTATCTCAGGAGCGATCTCCACTTATGCACTATGAATTATATTTAACTTATAACCGAGCTTCATTAACTTTATCATAAATGACAACTACTGTCAGGAGAAGGGACGATTTAAATACTCAGATAAAACCGTCTCCTGAATCAATTTCTGAGTGGGTACAAACTGAGTTGCTCAAAGCAAGTCGAGCAGAATTTGTTGCTGTTGAAAAATCAGTCAGTTTTTGGAAAAAACAAAACCCCGATTTTCTTGCTATTCTAACAAGTCTACTCGTTATTAGGATACTAAGACTCAACGGTTGGGCAATAATTCCAATCTGCTTAATAACGATCGCTACAACTCGTAAAGTCATTTCTCCTACACTTAGCTCCAGTCCAGTTCAGAAAAATTCATCGCTCCCTTATTCGGTAGCTTTCGATGTTGTTCATGCGATCGCAGGGCGCATCAGATTTAACGTTCCCTCGATTGCTAAAAATTCTCAATACGCGCATCAATTAGAAGAATTACTGAAAGCAGATAACCAAATAACAAGCTTTCGGATGAATCGCGATGCGGCATCCATAGTTGTTAATTACAACCCTAACACAATCTTAGATTCGCGAATGCGATCGCACTTAGTCAGTTTGCTTCAATCTGCAAGAGATGCAGTAGTGATGGCAAACTTCACAACACCGTCAACAATCCTGGCTTGTTCAATAGAAGTCAGACAAGCCACAGTTTCATCAGACAGTTGCTGTTTGTTAAAAAGTAAAACAGGAAAACCACTCAAGGGTGGTGCATTAGGAGCAAGAAGTCATAGACTTTACCGACTTGGTATATTAATTTAAGGGACTTCCAAATAAAAAATATCCCAAAATTTCTTGTGGTGCGGTTAAAACTGGAGCAAGAAAATACATTTTATGAAGAAGTGTATCCTTTCACCACAAAACATTACTAATTCGCAAATGTGTATCAGTTACGGGTCACTGATTACTGTTTTCAAGTACACTGTCTGTAGATTTTACTGCAAAATTCATCCCAAGAAAGGGAAACCTGCAAAATCTACACCTAAAATATTAGATAAATTCAACGACAATGACATCTCCCGATTCTATCGATTATCTGACTTCCACAGAGACAGAACCTCTCAATCTTCCGTTTCCTGAAGCCGTGCGTGTTGGTAATATGCTATATTTATCCGGGGTTATTGGTAACACTCCTGGCGTGAAAGAACTGGTTCCTGGAGGAGTCACAGCCGAAACAAAGCAGACTATGGAAAACATCAAACGGGTGCTTGAGAGACATGGGTCATCTCTCAACCAAGTCGTTAAAGTGACAGTGATACTTGCAGATATAAAAGAATGGAACGCGGTGAATGAGGTTTATGTTACCTACTTTTCTCAAGACCGACTTCCTGCAAGAACCGCTTTTGAGGCTAGTCGATTGATTCTAGATGCACGTGTAGAAATGGAGTGTATAGCAGTAGTTAAGTAATTTCAATAATTCCCCGATAGAGAAAAAAAACACTGAATAAGTAAGTAGCAAAGAGAAACCGTGAAGGACAGCACATCCACAGGGTTTATCTCTCAGCTTATTTATTACCGCCGTGAATTAACTCATGAAATTTTACCTGACCACCGCACTCACACTAGTACTAGTTGTGACACCTCTTTGCGCTTTCGCAAAATCGAGCGATTCATCCGGAGTAACATCTCGCGGACAGGGAAGACGCTCTCAACAACAACAGCAAAAACTAGCGATCGCAAAGTCTACTAGAGGCGACGCTCAGTTTGCCACCATAACAACAACTCGAGTATCCACATTTAACACTTGAATTCCCTTAGACAAAGCAATCATAGGCACTTTCCAGTGAGAATGACCGCAAATCACTAACAAATCCTTTCCCTTAATCAGTTCAGCACGTATAGATTCATTGCCGACTAACTTTGCTTCTGCATCGTTGGGACCTTCATGCATTACAAAAATATCAGGTGATTCATTGAGGAGTTGTGAGAGTACCTTTCTAAAGTCTTTTTCTGAGCGACGAAAGGGTTTAGTTGATTTGCCAATAATACCAGAAATTCCAGCAATCCGCAATCCATCAAGACAGGTGATATTTCCATCTAAATAATTTATACCTCTTTCGTCCTGAAAAGCTTTAAATTCCTGTTGTGTTTTACCAAAACTGTCGTGATTTCCCCCAACCCCAGCAGTCCAGCGAAAACGTTGGCGAAATGCTTGCCATACATCTCGTACATCACCTACACCACCACGCTTATCGACTTTTGCGTAAAAATCCCCCGCTAAGATGACACCTGTTGATTTTAGCGAGGGAATTCTTCCGAGATCGGCCAACTTATCTAATTCTTCATTAACAAGATGACCGAGAAGGCGTTGGTTTTGGCGATCGATACCCTGCAAGTCGCTTGTTGCAATAATCGCCTCTAAACCATCCGGTAGTGAGTCAACATGAGCTAATAAAACAGGTAATGCTTTATTAACCACGCCAACCCCGTTAGGTGAGTGGGTAATAAAGGGTATGTGATGAATAACTTGGTCAGAGATAGAGAGGATTTGCATTGTTCATTCCGACACCCACAAACATTGTATGCCGCATTACTTCTTTGCTTAACAAATTTATGTGAGTCCTATACATATTCTAAAATCTCTACACAATAAGTAGTTTGTCTACAAGTTGTTACACATTTTTATAAATATTGGGGATTAGGGATTGGCGAAGCAGGCGATTGGGAACTGGGAAAGAGACATTTTCGTGTTTGGTCTTGTTAGCGGCAGATTTTTCAGAAGAAAATACTTGTTTAAAGTTTTGATAAGTAATCTCAGTAATACTACTGTGTTAATTATATATAATCCGTAAAAAGTCAAAATATACACAAGTGTATTTATTTTTCATAGCTCTTAAGTAGGGTGGGCAATGCCCACCAAAAGTTTTATTGGTGGGCATTGCCCACCCTACTACTTATATTTCAACAATCAAATAGGATTCCTATATTTAAAATGACTTTTCTTAAGTCTTTTTTAAGGTGTTCTAAGTAATTTTACAGTGTTAACTTTAAGGCTCAATGTGACATTGTAACTAATATAATTGAATGCTTGACTTTTCAGTGTTTACGTGAAGTTGCATAAAACACATGAACATGACTAAGCAAAGCAGCATTCACACCAAAAGTAGATTAGTCAAATGATACGTAGTATAAACATATGAGAATTATGGGTATTCCTGGAAACTCAAAGGACTTCCAGTTTCTACCTGGAAGCTTTTCTCTCCACTTTCTTGTCAAACAAGCTGTTGTTGTCTCCTTTTTAATAGGAGGGCTAGTTCTGCTGAATTGGGTATTCGACATTTTACGGTTGAAGAGTACAAGCATGGGAATACCCACATTGAAAACTGCCACTGTTGTCAGTTGTATCATAGCTGGAGTATTACTATGGCTGTGGTATGGACAGACAACTTTGATGAGTGGAGATGGTGCTGGTAGCCTTATGGCAAGAAAACTCCTGCCGATGGCAATCCTCTTACCAATGTTAGTCAAAGGAATATGTGCGATTGGTTATCGATATTCTGTTTGCACCGTAGAAATACAATTCACTATAGAAGGTGTTTTAAATATCATAGTGTTTTCCGGGTTAGTTTATTGGATTGCCTATCGTCTTAACGATCTCGATTGGCATCGTTCTCAAGCAGAACAAGCACTGCAACGGCTAAACACAGAGTTAAAACAGCTATGTACTGCAAATATTAAGTTACAACACTTAGCAACTGAGGATCATTTAACTAAAGTTGCCAATCGCCGTCAGTTCGATAAGTATCTTCACCAACAGTGGCAACAACACCAGGAAGAACAAACACCCTTATCTCTGATTATGTGTGACATCGATCATTTTAAACTCTATAACGACCACTACGGTCATCAAGCAGGTGATGAATGTTTAAAGCAAGTTGCTCGATCTATTAGAGATGTTGTTCGGAGTTTCTCGTGTCTGCTCGCTCGTTATGGTGGAGAAGAATTAGCTATAGTTTTACCTAATACAACTTCCAATGATGCGATCGCGATCGCCGAACAAATCCAGTTATCCATTGCACGAACTCAAATTGCTCACGACCGTTCTCCAATTAGCGAGTATCTTACCTTAAGCGTGGGAGTCGCCACCACAGTACCAAACTCAGAACGCTTACCTGAAAATCTTATTGAGCTTGCAGATGAAGCACTGTATGCGGCAAAGGAACAAGGTCGCAACAGAAGCTGCCTGCTGTTATCTTGAAAATAGGGAGTAGGGAGTAGGGAGTAGAAATTGTTTGTCTTAAAATAAGATAAGTATTAAAAATAACTTTATAAAAAGATTATTAAATTGTAAATACACTTAGTAGGGTGGGCAATGCCCACCAAGAACGGTATACAGTAGGCAATACCCACTCAGCAGGTGAGAAAAAAGTCAAATATATGTAACATTGTATGCTGTCCGCTCATTCAATTATGAATTTACAGGGAACTATCAAAAATGTCAAAACAGCTAGGTAAAAAAATCGCACCTACACCGATGCCGACTGACATTGGAGTCGTCAATTTGATTGATAACTACTTTACAGCATACAACTCGGCACGATTGCGGGAAATATGCCATTTACTGAGCCGGGATGTATTGCAAGAAGGCGTAACGGTGGGAGTTAGCCTTTCTGGTGCCATGACACCAGCAGGATATGGAGTTTCCGTGCTTGCACCTCTCATCCGCCATGGATTTATTGATTGGATGATTAGTACTGGTGCTAACCTTTACCACGATATGCATTACGGCTTGGGTTTTGAACTATTTGCGGGTAATCCATTTTTGAATGATGTGAAGTTGCGACAGGAAGGAACCATCCGGATCTATGACATTATTTTTAGCTATGATGTTTTACTCGAAACAGATGCTTTCATTCGGAAGATTTTGCAAGCCCCAGCTTTTCAAAAGCGGATGGGAACAGCAGAATTTCACCATCTACTTGGTAAATATGTTCGAGAAGTCGAAAAGCAAGTTGGAGTTAAAAATTCTAGCTTGCTAGCCACAGCCTATGAATATAAAGTACCAATTTATACATCTTCTCCTGGTGATAGTTCTATAGGAATGAACGTTGCAGCTTTGTCACTAGAAGGTTCTCAACTGGTACTAGATCCGTCAATTGATGTAAATGAGACAGCTGCGATCGCATACTACGCACGAGGGGCTGAAGGAAAGAGTGCAGCCTTCATTATTGGTGGTGGAAGCCCCAAAAACTTTTTATTACAAACTCAACCGCAACTGCACGAAGTTCTGGGATTAGAAGAACGGGGACACGATTTCTTTATACAGTTTACAGATGCTCGTCCAGACACTGGAGGTTTATCTGGAGCAACACCTTCAGAAGCAGTGAGTTGGGGTAAAATTGACCCCGATGAATTACCTAGTACAATTGTTTGTTATACTGATAGTACTATTGCCTTACCATTGGTCACAGCTTATGTAATGAACCAGTGTCAGCCTCGTACTTTAAAGCGGCTGTATGATAAGCGAGAAAAAATGCTAGAGCAATTGCGAACAGAATATTTAGCTACTAAAAATAGTTCTTCGGAAGAAATTCCAGTTGCGATGACTCAAACTAGCGCTCAAGAATCAGCAACTTACCCTGTAGGAAGACTGATTCCTAATACTGGGGGAGGGGAGTAGCGATGAGGGACTGGGGACTAGGAACTAGGAAATCAATTACCATTCCCCGCTTCGCCAATCCCCAATCCCTCATATTATTTCCTCCCAATCATTAAATAAGTTGTCATCTTACCTTTGCCTTTAACTTCAATTTCACCTCGTTTTTGAAATACAAATTCATGACACAATTTTTGGTAAGTAGCTTCTGTCACCTGAATTTTCCCAGCTAAACCTTGAGATTCCATCCGATGAGCTATATTGACCGTATCTCCCCAAAGATCGTAGCTGACTTTTTTGATACCAATCACTCCTGCTACTACAGGTCCGCTATGGATTCCAACTCTTATACTAAAGTTTTGGTTGTTCTCAAAATTAAACTCTTCAATTACTGTCTGCATATCTAGCGCCATACAAGCAATGGCTTGGGCGTGATTTGGGTGGCGCACTGGTAAACCACCAACAACCATGTAAGCGTCGCCAATTGTCTTAATTTTTTCTAAACTGTATTGTTCGGTCAGGCGATCGAATATAGAAAAAATCTGGTTTAATATGTTTACAAGCTGAATGGCGCTAATTTGAGAGGCGATTTCTGTAAAGCCAACAATATCGGCAAACAGAACGCTAACATCAGAAAAGTGTTCGGCGATCGTACCGGGTTCTTCTTTTAAACGGTTGAAAATGGCTTCTGGTAGGATATTGAGCAACAAACGCTCGGTTTGCTCTTGTTGCTGACGTTGTGCTTCTTCTAATGCAACGCGCTGAGTCACATTCTGAAAAATACCGCGCATTACAACGGGTTTTCCCTTGAAAAATTTGCAGTTAATACTTCCTTGTACAAAAATCTTTTGACCATCTTTAGAAATCAATGCAATTGTCACTTGGTCGATCTTGTTCCCTGACATCATTTGATAAAGAATATGTCGGTATTTTTCTCGAAAATCGGGATGAATGATATCAAACAAGGAAAGTTCGTTGACTTCCAACTCCGAGTATCCCAAAGTTTTGAGCCATGCACGGTTAACGTACTCAAATTGACCGTAAGGAGTGACGCATTGAATTAATTCATCTGCATTCTCAAATAAATCTCGATAGCGTTCTTCCCTTTCTACAAGTGATTTTTCTAAAAGTTTGGATTTAATAAACTGAGCAATTTGATGACCGACAGAAACCATCATTTGCATGAGTTCGGCATCTTTTAGCTGTGCATCCTGACTAAAGAAAGTCATCACTCCTAAAATTTCCCCATTATCCAGAATGGGAAAGCCAAATGCCGATCGCAATCCCGATTCTACAGCAGCTTGCGATCGCACGTCACTAGACAGTGCTATTTCATGCAAAGATACGTTGTAGCCCCAACCTAAATTGTCATGTTGCGAGATATTCTCAATCCACAGAGGCGATTGAGTTGACCATACTTGAGCGGGAAAACCAGTACCGGGGGTATAAGTCGTTTGCCAAGTCACTGCTTTAAACTCTCGAATTGCAACCGTGCGACTCGACCAAATTTCCACGCATCTCAGGACTGAATGAACGCAATCTTGCTGTGAAGATAGTGCTATGTACTCATTTGCTGTCCAAAGTTCCCCCAACTCCCATCCCAAACACTCACATATAGCGTGTAAAGTTTTTGGAATCGCTTGTTGGATGCTTTGTGATTCTGAGAGAATGCGAGTTATGGCGTATTGCGTACCAATTCGTTGCTGTCTGCTTTTTTGGACAGTAATATTTCTTCCAATATAAATTATATCTATATTATCATCTGTTTTTGATTGAATTAAAGAGCAAGAAAACGCTATCAACAATTTTTCTTTCTTTTTACTGCGACAAATAATTTCTATATTTTGAAAGTATTTTTTTAATAAAGATTTTTGCTGAATAGCTTTTGGAAATAATGTATTATCATCGAGTAATAAAGATATAGGTTGACCAATAAGTTCTTCTTCACTATAACCAAATAAATCTAACGCCGCTCGATTCACTTTCTTGATTTTTCCTGTTTTCGTTGTCACTAGCAAGGCTTCTGCCATTGCAGCGAGAACTTTTTCCATATAATTTTTATATGTAAATAAAAGATTATATAAAAGTTTTATATTCTTGCTTTGTTGCTTAATAAGTATTGTCTTTGTTGTATCTTCAAAAAGTATTGTTAGCTTATTTTCATTATGACTTTCACATCGATTGCGTAAAATATATATGTCAAAATATAGATGACATTCTTCACTAGATGTTCTAGCCAAAGATTTCAATTCAAAGAGTTCCTGTTCTCCTTTTAAGATAGGAATTAAAATATTTTCAAGACCAATAAACTCAGGAAAACCCAAACGAATATCTTTTCCTGGCATAACCTCTTGAGGGTTAGCTGCAAATCGTTGCACTTGTTTGGATGCGTACAGAATCAGAAAACGACTATCCAAGTCCAAGCGTTCAAACTGGCGATGTATGGCTTTATACTTTTGTAAACTTTGATTGGATGCCTGGTGTTTCATAGTCGTACAGAGAGACTAACAGATGATTTGAGAAATAACTCCTGTACGGGCGTATGGTAGAAAACCATTCGCCCCTTCTATATGGGCAAACAATTGCTTGCCCCTCCACTCCTAAATTGGCACCACTAATGATTGTTCTGGGATTGCTGCCGTAACTTCATCTACTAAATTATAAAGTGAATTAGGCTTCTAGTTATACCTCTAATTCACCATATCTGCAATCTTTCATAAAGAACGAACATAGTTCTAAGGCTTTACTTCTGTAATATCAGACTTTAACCCCAATCATATAATACTCATAGTTGCAAAAAAATAAATATACCCAATGACAGATTTACTTTTCTTGGAGTTTAATTGATGTTAATTTTCGCGGTAAGTCAAGGATTTAGTGGCTAAAGCCGTATCGCATTAGTAGTGATACCAAATTCAAGTTCTATAGCCCTTCTAGCCTTGGCGATTGGAAATCGCGGCTATACAAACAAAGTCCGCCTACGCGGACTAGATTGTCAGGGGAGTTTAAAACATGGCTTGCGATCGCACGCTTGAGCTACCTCAGCTATACAAGCGAAACAAACCTGAGTTTATAGCGGTTTTCAATTGGGTGCAATACATAAAAAAGTTATGGAACCGCAGCCTGTAGCAGCCCGTAGCGGATAAATCTGTACTTCAATAAGAGTGAAAACCGCTATATAAACCTTGAATTTTCGTTAGTTTGCACGAGGGGTGAGTCTGAGAAATGCTAAAATTTATTATTGATTGACTTTTACTAATACACTTAACACAATATTAAAACTGAATGACTGTATATAATTATCCTCGTGCTACGACACTAAAGACAGCTTTTCAATTTTGTAATGTTGAACCTCTAGAAGGAGAAGAAATAGAGCGTTACTACGTTGACCTATCGTCAGTTCGGAAAACATCCGCCATTGAAAACGTAAGTACTATTTTAGACTTTCAAGAACCCGCACAATTCACCACTATTCTATTTACCGGACATCGAGGCTGTGGCAAGAGTACAGAACTGAAAAAAATTCAAAAGCAGTGGGAAGAAGATTATAAAGTTATTTATTTAGAAGTCAATGAAGAAACAGATATTAATGATGCTCGTTATACAGACTTATATTTAATCATTATTAAACAAGTAGAGTTTGAGCTACGTCAACTAGATTTACATTTTGATTCTCAACTTCTGAAAAACTTTGAATCTTGGTTTAAAGAAGTTACCAAAGAAACTGAAGAAACCGTTGAAAAATCCGTCAGTATAGAAGGAGAAGCTACCCTCGGACCTAGAGATCCGTTTATAGCTAAGTTGCTAGTTAAGTTATTAGCACAAATTAAAGGCTCTGACAAGCAAAAAACAACAATTCGCCAAACTTTAGAGAAAGACTTATCACGGTTAAAGGCAGATATTAATCTTTTGCTAGGTGATGCATACGTTAAACTAAGAAATAAATACCCTCAAATATAAAGGTTTATTGATTATTTTTGACAATTTAGATCGCGTTCCCCTTACAGTGGCAGACCATTTATTCTTTGAATACGCTGCTCAGTTACAAGAATTAAATTGCACTATCATTTATACGGTACCAATTTCTGTTCTTTGTTCGCCTAAAAACCCTTTTACCCAATTTGATGGTAATCCTCACATCGTACCAATGGTGAACATATATGAATTTAAACGCGATGTCTGGCATCTAAATTACAATCGAGAAGGATTAGAAGCAGTCGCTAGCCTCATTGAACGCCGTGTAGACATTGATGCAGTTTTTGAATCGCGACAAGAGTTACTCGATCTCGCAAAAGCTAGTGGAGGTCATGTACGTCAGTTAATGCAGATGATGCGGTCTGCTTGTCAAACAGCTAGCACTCGCAAACATTCTAAAATTAATGCTAAAGATGTCATCTACGCTGTAAAACAACAGCAATTTAGCTTTGAACGGTTTATTCCTGAAGAACACTATCCATTTTTAGCTCAAGTTTGCTTAACTAAAAATGTTAGCAAGGATGATATCGGTCAGTTAATGCTTTTTAACACCTCGGTTTTAGAATACAACGGGGATAAGCGATGGAATTACCCAAACCCAGTGGTGAAACAAAATGAATTCTTTCAAGCAGCCCTCAAATCCGCTCTCTCCAACAATCTTAAGATAGAAAGAGGGCAATTTCTTGCAGTCAATCAACAAACTTTTGCGGAGTTAATAACATTTGTAGACTTTGCCGAAAAGTTTACGATTGGCTTTGTAGAAATCAATTTTCCTAAAGATAGAGAAATTTTAATTGAAGCACTCAAGAGTCATCCTGAATGCCAGGATATTCAATTTGTCACACTAGATTTTCCTGACTCTAATTTACGTTTTTTGAAAGATGAAATTGTGAAAATATTACCAACAATTCAGAGAGAAACAAGTAAAAAATTAGTTTTGATTGTACGGAAGTTAGAAAATTCTATAGGTGTTTTTGGAGATTATCCTCCAGTTTTACAAGACCTAAATTTTGTGAGAGATACTTATAAAAAAACACTTCCACATCCTATATTATTTATATTACCTGATTATGCACTCACCCGCTTAGCAAAATTTGCTCCTGATTTTTGGGCTTGGAGGTCGGGAGTATTCCGTTTTAAAACAAACCAATTTACAAGAGAAGACGCGCTTGCTCAAACTCTTAACTCCGAGCAAGCAATAGATACATTAGAGAAACCAGAAAAACAAGAACGCATAGATTTGCTGCATCGCCTGTTAATGGAATACAAACCTACAGGTAATCGGGTAACAGGATAAAATTTACATAGCTACAGTAACATCTTACATCAGCTTGGAGTCGCATATTTAAGTCAACGAAATCCTGAAAAAGCAAGAAAATATTTAGAAGAAGCCGCTACAATTGCTAAAAATAGTGAGAATTCGTCATTCTATGCTGAAGTTCTCAATACATTAGGCAAAGCTTATTATCAACAAAGGAATTTTGACAGGGCTATTGCATACTAGGAAGAGTCTTTAGAGATTTCACAAAAGATTGGTAATCGTCTGGGTGAAATTGCTTCTTTGTTTGGCATGGGAAATACTTACTTGGGTTTAAGACAATTTCAACAGGCAAACAACCTTTATCATCAATGTTTAGAAATTGAGCAACAAGTGGGCGATCGCTACTCAAGTGCAAGCACATACCACCAATTGGGAATAGTAGCCCAAGAGTTGCGGGAGTACGAACAAGCGCGGCAATATTATCAACAAGCTTTGGAAATCTACATCGAATTCGGCGATCGCTACTCAAGTGCGAGCACATACCATGAGTTAGGAAGAGTAGCCCAAGCGTTGCGCTCGTTTGAGGAGGCGCGGCAATATTATCAACAAGCTTTGGAAATCAAACTCGAATCTGGCGATCGCTACTCAAGTGCTCGTACATACCACCAATTGGGATATTTAGCCCAAGAGTTGCGGGAGTACGAACAAGCACGGCAATATTATCAACAAGCCTTGGAAATCACACTCGAATCTGGCGATCGCTATTCCCAAGCTAGTACATATTACTGTTTGGGAACACTGGCAGAAGCACAGGAAAACTATGCCGAAGCAAGAGCTAATTTACAAAAAGCGTTAGAAATTTATGTTGAGTATAACGATGAATATTGGGCTTCTTCAGCACGTCAATTGCTAGAAAGACTTCCGTAATAAAAATTTTCCTTTTATAGCAATTCCCAGTCTGCTGATGACAATCTTATCAGCGTTCATCAGCGTTCATCTGCGGTTCATTCCTTCTTCCCATACCTCACAAAAGCGAGAATTGCCTCTTTCTTAGCGCCTTTGCGACTTTGCGTGAGTTTTAATAATAAATATTCAACCATACGACCATACTCAAAATGCAAATAACCCAATATCTCCACACAGCCATTCTCGTCACCGATTTAGAAAAAGCCGAGCATTTCTACGGAACAGTGCTAGGACTACCCAAAGTAGAACGTTCTTTAAAATTCCCAGGTGCGTGGTATCAAATAGGAAACTACCAAATTCACCTTATCGCCGCCCCATCCACACCCGAACCCCAAAACGAAAAATGGGGACGTAACGCCCATATCGCTTTCTCAGTCGTTGACTTAGATATAGCCAAACAGCAACTTATAGATAACAACGTTCCCATTCAACCTAGTGCTTCCGGACGCCCAGCCGTCTTTACCAAAGACCCAGATGGTAATATTGTTGAACTCAGCCAGCAATAAAAGATAAAGATTGCTGGGTTTCGTTCCTCAACCCAGCCTACAAAAATCTTCCCTTCGCGCACTTTGCGTCTTTGCAGTTTATAAATGAAAACCTTCGCCTACACCTACAGCGATCCCTTACTAGAACAAAACCCCGATCCCACAACCTGGGGATGGGAGATAGAACGAACATACCAAGATTTAGGAAAAAGGACTGAACTACAAAAACTACTCAACGACTGCAAAACCGAAACTCCCACCCATCTCCTCATTCGTCGCTTAGAAGAATTAGGAGACACCGTAGAAGAAGTAACTTCCCACCTCACAGAACTAGAAGCAATAGGAGTCACACTCATTGCAATTGAACAAAATTATAACTCCTCACAAAAAAGCCCCAACATCCGTGCTGACTTACTCAAACTCCTCTACGAAATACAAAATCAGCACAAAAGTCGCCGCATACGTCAAGGACACGCCCGCAATCGTTTAGAGTCTGCACCTCCTCCTGGTAAAGCACCCTACGGCTACCGCCGAGGGAAAGGAAAATACACTGTAGATCGCAGTACTTCCCCAGTCGTCAAAGATTTCTTCGATAACTTCTTGCTTTATGGTTCCTTAAGAGGTGCAGTTCGTTACCTAGCAAAAAAATATGGCAAGAAAATCTCTGTCACCACAGGACGCCGTTGGTTAACAAATCCCGTTTATCGTGGCGATACAGCGTATCACAATGGAGAAATTATTTCCGATACTCATGCTGCTATTATTAGCCGAGAAGAAGCAGCCCAAGTCGATCGACTATTACGTCGCAACAGCCGTTTACCTAGAAGAACAGCTAGCGCACCACGTTCTTTAGCAGGTTTAGCAATTTGTGGCGAATGTCAGTCGCACATGACAATTACCCGCGTAACCATACGCAAGCAAGATAAAGAATACCTCTATCTACGCCCAATTAGCTGTCCCAAAAGCCCTAAGTGTCGCGCAATACCATATCAAGAGGTATTAGAAAAGACAATTGAAATTGTCTGTAAAGACTTACCTCTTGCAGTAGCTGGAATGAATTTTCCTCAGCTAGATGCAGTTAAAAATAATTTAAATGAAGAAATTTTGCGTCAACAAGAAATCCTCAAACAGTTACCCGGTTTGGTGGAAACTAGTGTCTTGGATGCGGAAACATCTCAAATCAGAGCATATAAACTCCGTGTAGAAATATCAGAGCTTCAAGCGAAGTTAGCCACTCTACCACCAGTGAATTTACGTTCTGTTGCTCAAGCTGTTTCTATTCCTCAGTTTTGGTTGGATTTGTCTGAGGTAGAACGAAGGTTTTATTTCCGCGAGTTTATTCGACAAATTGAGATTGTTCGTGAAGATAAGGATTGGCGATTACGAGTTATTTTTATTTTTTAGTCAATTTATATTAGCCATGGCGAATGGAATTCGCGGCTATACAGACAAAACCCACCTACGTGGGTTTAAAACCTTGATTCTTTAATTATTTATTTAGTCCGCGTAGGCGGACTTCGTTTGTATAGTCGCGATTTCAATCGCCCAAAACTTTTAAAACATCCAAAACATCCTCTTAATTATTCCCTTCCCCAGCCTCATTTGCATTCTTTGTCGATTTAGGACGTTTGCCAGCATTTCGTACATTCATAAATTTACCAAGTACATCGAACCAAAAGGGCGCTCCCATTGCAATGGCAAAACCACTAACTATCCAACCCGGTATCATTCTTAAAAATCTAAGAGGCGTAATGACAGGTTCTTCTGGTGCTATTAAGCGAAACTGCTGGGATAAATTAGCAGGAGTCCAACCAATGGGTAGAGAAACTGCTGTGAGAATATTGTCAGCATCATTGGTTAATTTCTTTATGTCTCCTACTGTTGAAAAATTATTAACATTGGGGTTTGATAATTTTTCCGCATTTTGAACAATGATATTTCTCAAGACTGAATCTTTTGATAATCTATTAACCATGTGAAATGCATCAGCATTGGCTGCAACAGCAAGTACCAAGCCAATCAAAATCCCTACACCTTTGGCATTACGTTTGTACACCCCAGAGGCTCTTTCCATAGAGCTATCAAAAGCCGATTCAATTTCTTGTCGCAAATTATCGATTCCTTCGCGTGTATTTTGTATTTTCGTTCCAGCACGCTTTGCTAAAACTGAAATATTATCAACAACAGATGGCGGTAAATTCTCAATTAATTTTTGAATTTCTTGAGATGCTGCTCCATCTTTAGTTTTGAAAATAGTCTTGACTTCTTGATAAATTGCACTATTTTTATTAATAAGTCCAACCACTTCATCAATACTGGGTTGCAATCCTCCAATTAACATTGTCTGCTGGGGATTACCAAAGATATCTTGTTGGTAATATTCCAATTTCTTGAAAAATTTGCTGTATGGCTCCTGGCTTGAAAGTTCTTTAGGAAAATCCTCTAGAAATCTCTTGAAACTTATCTCCATACGTTCAACACTGGCTGTTATATTATTTTTGTTTTCTTTATAGTTTTTAACGATGTCATTGTAGTCTTTTTCTAAATCTTGAAGATTAAGTGCGAGTTTATCAAAAAATCTCCGCATTTTTTCATCTTGAACGGGCTGTTGTTGCAATTGATTTAAAATACCTCTGATTTCATTGATTCGTGCTGTTTTGAATTTTTCTAGCCTCCCTTCAGTTAGCCAACGAACTAATGTTGGAATTTCTAGTACTTCTAACAGAGTTGTCGCATAAATATCTGCTGGAATGTATGATGGTCCTGTGTGTTTGCTTTTACCAAAGAGAGTTTGTTGACCTCTATGTTTTGATGAGAATAAAGAACGAACTAATGATGCGATCGCCCAAGTGAATTTGCGAGGTAAGGACTCAAACCATCCTTTAGCTTCTTGGTTAATATTTTTAATTAAGGGATTGTCATAAAGTTTATTTGCTAATTCGACAACTGACTTTAATTCCTGATGTTGGTCTTTACTTGTAACATTGCCTGATAAGAAAATTTCAACTGACTTTTTTAAGTGTGCTGCACGCCATTGTAATAAAGTGGCAATCAATTCTTGAATTTCTGATGCTAGTAAGCTTAAAATTAAATAAATAAATATTAAGCCGAGAACTACGTCAAATATAGCTGGTAAATTCATACTTTTCTTCTCCTCATAGGAATTAGTACACAATCTTACTCGGAATTGGAACCACTTTCACCTTCTTTTAAAAAAAATAGATAAACCAAAAAAAACTGTAAAAAAAATTCTTTACGAAGAAATACAAGTTAATTTAAAATTTAGGAGATTAGGGATTGGGGACTGGGAACTGGTAACAAAGGGGGGATAAGGAAGAATAACTCATGACTAACAACCAATGATTAATTTCTAATTCCTAATCCCCAATCGCCAATCCCTTAGCAACAATCAAGTCTACAATGCGTCAGGAGTTTCATTCAATAACCAGCAAGCACAGTAATTGTCCTAGATTATGCAAGAAGGAAGCTTTCTTTGGGGTCGTCTGGAAAAACAGTATCGGTCGGCGGAACAGTGGATTGATTGGGTATGGGCGATCGTGCTGCTTTTGGCAGCTGTATTACTCTTTACCATAAATCTTGGAGAATTACCACTGCGAGATTGGGATGAAGGTACTGTCGCACAAGTCGCACGTGAAATCCTGCGTGCGCCTGCTGGTTCAATGCCTTGGCTTTATCCAACGCTTGGTGGAGAACCTTATCACAACAAACCACCGCTTATGCATTTGCTGATTACTGGGGCTTACTCTATCTGGGGAGTTAATGAATGGTCTTCCCGTTTACCTGGGGCTATGCTTACAGCTATTTCAGTCCCTTTACTTTATTACATTGGTCGAGAAATATTTCGCAAGCGTCATGCAGCAGTATATAGCGCTTTAATTTACCTGACTATGCTACCTGTCGTGCGTCACGGACGGTTGGCTATGTTGGATGGGGCTGTTGTCTGTTTTTTTATGCTGATGATGCTGTGCTTGTTGCGATCGCGTCGCAATTTACGTTACTGTCTTGGAGTTGGTATTGGTTTTGGGTTAATTTGCCTAACAAAAAGTATACTTGGTTTATTGTTGGGTGCGATCGCACTGTTATTTCTTTTTTGGGACACGCCAAGACTGTTAGGCAGTTGGTATATGTGGTTGGGAATTTTCCTTGGCAGTGTACCTGTAATGTTTTGGTACGGTGCTCAATGGGTACATTACGGTCAAATATTTACCAAAGTTGGTGTAGTAGGTCAATCCTTCAGCCGTCTTTGGGAATCTGTTGAGAACCATTCTGGACCACCCTGGTACTACTTGTTAGAAATTTTCAAGTACACTTGGCCCTGGCTAGTTTTCTTACCTCCGAGTTTGCGTTTAACTTGGGAAAATCGGAACCTAAGCTGGGCAAAACTGGTATTGGTATGGAGCAGCGTTTACTTAATTTCTATATCTTTAATGAGTACCAAACTTCCTTGGTACGTATTTCCCATCTATCCTAGCTTAGCCCTAGCTTGTGGGGCAAAAATCTCAGAAACTGAAGATTCACAATTGTTATCACCTTATCCTCGGTTTGTGGTCGTTTCTTTAGCTGTGTTAGCGGTAGTCGCGATCGCTCTCAGTGTATCCTACAGTATAGGAAGTGCATCTCGACCGGAGTTACAACTGCTTTTTGCTGCCGTAGCGTTAACAATGGCTTTAGCTGCTGTGTTAGCAGAACGAGGTGACGGGCAATTTTTGAAAGTTCTATTTTGGGGTAGTTATGTATCGCTGTTAATATTAATGTACTCCAAGCATTGGGTTTGGGAATTAGAAGAAGCTTATCCTGTCAAACCCGTCGCTGAGATGATACAAACAGTAGTACCTTCCGATGTAAAAAAGATTTATACATCTTTCCCTTATCATCGCCCATCATTAGATTTTTATAGCGATCGCACTATTATTCCCGCATCTATTGCTGAACTCGATAGATACTGGCTAAACGACAAGCAACCCTACTTCTTGCTACATGATATTGCCCGTAAAAACCTACATCTAGATTCTGTCAAGCAAATTGGTCAGACAGATGATTGGGTACTGATTACAAAAGATTGAGAGTTATTTAGTAGGGGCGCAATGCCTTGCGCCCGTACATTTGTTAGTTGTACTTCCCACTAACCACTAACCACTAACGATTCAAAACTGTTTCTCTGTTTTTGGAAGTTCTTGAGAATCGTAATTTGTAGTTTGTTGTTGGGTGATACCGATTGCACCAAGCAAAATAGCGCTTCCCACAACAAGCGCTACCAAAGGATGCTTAAGAATAACAAAATCTCGTAAAATCCGAGCTAGGGGTCTGCTTTGACGGCGTAGGGAAGATGAAACAGACACCTGGTGTCTGTATGAAAAAGGATCGCGGACGTAATGACCGCTTTGACAAACCACTAGCCTTTCCTGACAGTACGGACAAGAAAACAATCCGATGCACGCTTTTATTGGTTTTCGTGCAGCGTTTTTCTGACAAATGGGGCAAGTCAAATAATGATTATCAAAGATGTGTGTATTCATCTACCTCGTCCGCCTAGTCTACTTACTCGCTTTAATAACAAAACAACAGCTATATAGAAATTCCGGTGACACTTACGTAGAGTACCCAGTGTTCTGACATCAGCCATCAGTCACTGAATTGTTAGTGTTTCGGCTTCCCATACAATTCTAGTGCTAGGGAAGCCACCACGCCTCTGTTTGAAGTGTGTAGTTTATAACTCCCAAGAAGTGTGAAGTGTAAAGGATGAAGGCTAAAGTGAAGAAATGACCTCAAACCTTACCCTTGTGGGCGCAATCTCCGTTCAAGCACTTCAGTATTTACCGTATGATTCAAGCCGCGCCCCTACGAGGCGGTTACTTCATCCTTTATCGTTCATACTTTATCCTTTTGCTGACCTTCCATTCTTTCTCATTTAAGCATTGTCTCCGCAAAAATTTTGAGTGCTTGCAATCTTTTAACCAAAGCTTTGTAAATTTAATAAAGAAGCATGAGGAAATTAGGGATGGGGGATTGGGGATTGGGGAACTCGGGGTCCCCTCCTTGTTGAGGGGCAATGGGGATTGGGGAACTCGGGGCCCCCTCCTTGTTGAGGGGCAATAGGGATTGGGGAACTCGGGGCCCCCTCCTTGTTGAGGGGCAATGGGGATAAGGGGCAATGGGGATTGGGAAATAGATCGTTCCTAGTCCCTAGTACCCAGTCCCCAGTCCCCAGTCCCCGATCCCCAGATTCTACTTGTCTGGTTGATAAATAATCGCTCACAATGAAGTGTAAGACATAAAAATTTAAATTTTTTATTAGATTTACTCCTCCACCCAATGAGCCTTTTGCCTTCTACTCAATTGAGGAAGGTTGTGGAACAACCTGCTTTTCACTTCCTTTCTGCCCAGTTAACCGATTTACTTAACCGTTTTCAGCCATCTCCAGAAAGTGTCGTTCTGTTTTTAGCAGTGCTGATAGGAGGTGGCAGTGGAATGGGGGTAGTCACATTTCACTACCTCATTGATATCATTCACCATCTCATGCTGGAAAATTTCATGGGCGCTATTGGGGCTTGGGGTGCTTGGACTCTTGCTTGTGTCCCTACCCTGGGTGGAACGATTGTCGGGTTCATGCGCTGGCGTACCTCTGATTTTGGTCCGGGACTGTCATCTCTTATCGCCGCTTCCTCCCCAGGAGAGATTCAGCGAAAACTACGACCGGTTACCAAAATGCTGGCTGCATCTGTATCTTTGGGGAGTGGTGCTTCATTAGGACCAGAAGGACCCAGTGTGGAAATTGGGGCTAATTTTGGTTTGCTGTTATCTGTGGTGCAGCAAGTTTCACAAGAAAGACAACGCTTGCTTTTGGGTGCTGGTGCTGCTGCTGGCTTAGCTGCTGGATTTAACGCCCCCATTGCAGGGGTTTTCTTTGCTTTGGAGGTGGTTTTGGGTACGACTGCCTTTGCGACTTCTGCTGTGAGTGTGGTTTTACTAGCCGCAGTTGTTGCCGCACTTGTAGCTCAAATTGGGTTAGGCGCACAGCCTGCTTTTACCTTACCCGCTTACCAAGTCCGCAGCCCTTTGGAATTACCTTTATATCTTGGCTTAGGTTTGGGGTCTAGTGTAGTTTCTCTTGCTTACACCCAGTCAATCCGTCTGGCAAAAGCTTGCTTCCACGGAAAAGTGCCTTATTTTCAATGGATGAAACGCATACCCGAACCTATTCATCCTGTTATTGGTGGAATTATTGTTGGTACAGTTGCCATATTTCTCCCTCAAATTTTGGGGATTGGGTATGGCACTGTAGAAGCGATGTTGCAAGATGCAGAATTTTCTTTGCAATTACTCGTCGTGCTACTTGTGGTGAAACTTTGCATGACAGCTATCAGTGCTGGTAGTGGTTTTGTAGGTGGCGTGTTTGCTCCTGCTATGTTTTTAGGTGCCTCCTTTGGAGCGGCTTATGCCAAGATTTTAGCGTGGATTGCACCTGAAATTGGTCAGTTTATGGCGGGTCCGCCTGCTTATGCAATGGTAGGAATGGCTGCTGTTTTGGCTGCAAGTGTTAGAGCACCGCTTACAGCTATTCTAATGCTGTTTGAATTAACGAGAGACTATCGTATTGTCTTACCTTTAATGGCGGCAGTAGGTTTAAGTGTTTGGTTGGTAGAGAGAATGAAACCAAATTCCAACTCAAACACTAATTTACAACAAATTGGTCTTTCTGAATTGAAAGACGAACAAGCAGATATCTTACGGCAAATTTTAGTGGAAGATGCTATGCTCTCTTGTCCCAAAAAGCTACTATCAACCATGACGGTGATTGAAGCTGCTTTGGAAATGACAGGAGACTTATGCCGTAGCGCTTTAGTTGTTAATGATGCAGGACAACTTGTTGGTATCGTCTCTCTAGAAGATATCAACCGCGCTCTTTCTGTTTGGGAAAAATACCCAAATTCGTCAAGTGAAATTCGGGCTGACATCGCCAAGCAAACCCTCATAGATATTTCTACTACCGATCTTCTCTATGCATGGCTCGATGAACCTCTTGCTGATGCTTTAGATCGCATGGCAGGTCGAGGTTTACATCAGTTACCTGTTGTTGCCCGAGATAACCAAGAACGAATTTTAGGTTTATTAGAACGCGAGCAAATCGCTTTGACCTGCAACGTTGCAGTTACGCGCAGGTCTCTTCGTCATTACTTACCAATGACTATAAAAACAAGTGTCAGTATTTAGTAATTGGTCAAAAGGTCACTGGTCAAAAGGTCAAAAGGTCACTGGTCACTGGTCACTGACTAATGACCAATGACTCTTTAGACTAAAGCTTCTTCTGCCTCAAGAGCTTCTCTCTCCTCAGAGTCTAGTTGTCTCAAGCGAATATGTTTTTTGCCTAAAGTAATGACAAACTCATCTCCTGGTTTGAGATTCATTTGTTTTGTGTAGGCGGAACCTATCAATAAGTTACCGTTTGACTGCACGCTGATTCTGTAGCTAGCACTTCGTCCACCTCGTCCGTTTGCACTAGGAGCACTGTCTAACTGAATGCCCTCGGCATCAATTAGGGCATTTAGGAATTTCATCATGTTGACGCGCTCGATACCGTTTTTGGTTACGGTGTAGTAGCCGCATTGTTTAGCTTTTTCTTCTTTACTGAGGTGCTCTAGCTCTTTGACTTTTCTGAGCAGATCTTCTCCGACTAGGGGTTCAATTTTTTTCTGTTTAGCCATCAACTTAATTCACAAACGAATGGTCAAATAGGATTAATCGATTTTATTTTAGCTGAGGTTGAGGTAATGCGAGCAGAAACCTTTTGTTTTCCTCTTAGCTTAGCTAAGTATATTACATATTAAGAGCAAAATTTTGCGCTCGCACTTCATTTTTTCACTAAAATATAGTCTAAAGAAGATACATAATGGTGATAGCTATAGTTTTTAAGTTGCTGAAGACTGTCACTCCTTGTTTGTTTAAGTTTCCTAAACTAAGCTACAAGGGTTGCCTACTTGCAGCAGTTACAATAATTGGCACACAGAATGATAAGCAAAACTGAACTTTAGTCATTTGTCAAGTGTCCTTTGTCCTTTGTCCTTTGTTCTCACCAATGACTAGTGACCACCTGACTAATGACTCATGACTAATGACTAATGACCAATGACTAAAATGAAACTAACGACCAGAGGACACTATAGTGTAAAAGCATTGCTTGATTTGAGCTTACAGCCAAAATACGGACCTGTATCGACTAAAGTTATAGCCGCACGCCAAGATATTCCGGCACCTTACCTAGAAAAACTACTAATAGAAATGCGTCGTGCGGGACTGGTTAAATCAATTCGCGGTAGCATCGGAGGCTACCAACTCGCTCGTTCTCCGTCACAAATTTCTTTAGGAGAAATTTTAGAAGCCGTTGGTGAAACGATTGAACCTTTACCCCATCACCAAGCATCTCCAACACAAGCAGAAGATTGGGTAACTCACACCCTATGGAAGAGATTGCACCAAAAACTGAAAGAAGCTATATACAGTATTACTCTGGCAGATCTTTATTATGACGCTCGTAGTTGGCAAGCTTCTCTTGGCGAAGAAGCAAGTTTTATTGTTTAGTCAATGGTCAAGTGTCATTGGTCAAGTGTCATTGGTCAATTGTCAATGGTCATTGGTTAGAACGATGGACAAAGAACAAATGACTAATGACTAATGACAAATGACCATTGACTCTGTTGTTATTCTCATCATCGCTGCTACTATAGATTACTCGATCGGCGATCCTCGGAATTTGCCCCATCCAGTCCAAGTTATGGGGTGGTTTATTTCTCTGTTTACGAAATTTGCTTTAACTTATTGTCATAATTCTCTGACACAACGCATAGCTGGAATTGCGATCGCGATCGTTTTAATAATAGGTAGTGGCACTATTGGATATTTTTTTATTCTAGTTACTAAATTATTGCATCCACTTTTAGGAATAGCAATGGAATGTATCCTGTTAGCCAGCTGTTTTGCAGGTCGAAGTTTGAGAGATGCGGCTCGAACAGTTTTACAAGCTTTAGCAACAGGAAACTTGTCCGAAGCACGACTTCTTTTAAGTCATTATGTTGGACGAGATACCGATAAATTGACAGAATCAGAGATATTGCGAGCTATTCTAGAAACAGTGACGGAAAACGCTACCGATGGAGTTATGGCTCCTCTTTTCTATGCAATTATTGGTGTACTTTTACCAAGTCTAGGTTCTGTTCCCCTCGCTTTAGCATATAAGGCGAGTAGCACTCTTGATTCAATGATAGGTTACCCTGAAGCACCATATACATATTTAGGATGGTTTAGTGCTCGTTTAGAAGATTGCTTAACTTGGATTCCGTGTCGTTTAACAGTATTAACTCTTGCACTTATTTCAGGCAAACCTTTGTATGTTTGGCAAATTTGTCGTCGAGATGCGATTACCGATCCGAGTCCCAACTCTGGTTGGAGTGAATGCGCCTACGCTGCTATTTTGGGAGTGCAGTTAGGAGGTACTAATTGGTATCATGGCGTTGCAAAACACAAACCTTTGCTTGGAGATGCAAAAAATCCCATCACCGCAAATTCTATCCATCACGCCCTACAACTCACTCGCTTTTGTTTTTTGCTTTGGTTAAGTATTGCTTGTATTGTAGCAGTTGCAAAAACAACCTCAGCCCAAAAGTTGATGCTACAATTGTAACGAGAGCAGTACTCATCTCAAGTAAAAACAGGTAATCATAGATGTAGGGAATAATTGAAGAGTGAGGGGTTGGTTATAACCCTTCATTCACAATACCTTATTCCTAACACCTTGCTCTATATTCAGGGTATCAATCTATGGTTTTATCTACTCAAGCTAAAGTCGTTGAAATTCTGTCACCACAAGAACTCCGCCGTACTGCCAATCGCCTTGCTTCTCAAATTGTAGAAAAAACGCCGCTCGTATCCCGACTGGCTCTAATAGGTATTTATACTAGGGGAGTGCCATTAGCTCATATGTTGGCACGTCAAATTGAAGCACTTGAGGGTGTAGCACCAGAAGTAGGAGCACTAGATATTACATTTTATCGCGACGATCTCGATCGCATAGGGTTGCGGACGCCAGTAAAAACATATATTCCATTTGACCTGACAGGTAAAACAGTTGTTCTCGTAGATGACGTTATATATAAAGGTCGGACAATTCGCGCTGCATTGAATGCTGTGAATGAATACGGTAGACCCGAATCAATTCGTTTAGCAGTGCTAGTGGATAGAGGTCATCGTGAAGTACCAATTCATCCAGATTTTGTTGGCAAGCAATTGCCCACGGCAAAAGATGAAATTGTGAAAGTTTTCTTACATGAAGTTGATGGACGAGATGGTGTGGAGTTAATTGGAGATTAAGAGATTTCTAAGAAATAAATTATTTAGATTGTGTGTGGGACGGGCGAGGACGCCCGTCCTATGCTAGTGGCGGGCGGGACGCCCCGCACCACAAGAGTCTGAGCCAACTTACCTCTAGAACTCAGCTCTGGTATCATTTCATAATTGGGCTTGCATGATGGTGAACTAGATACCACTTACCACCGAGAAGTTCAAATACATTTGTTGCTATGGATTGAGCTGTCAGTTTTCTTCCATTTGCAATTTGGAGAACATTTTCTACCAAGATAACATAGGCAATATTCTCGCGAACTTCTGTCGTGATGATATTGGTATCGATCTCAACATAAGCTGTGTTTTTAAAGATTTTAGTCCAAGAACTCTGAATATCTTTCCAACCATTTAACACATTCCAGCCTGGGTGAATGCAACGACTGCCAGTTCCTTGAGACCACACTGCGCCCATTGCTTCGATATCCTTTTTTTCAAACGCTCGGTAGAAAGCGTCGTTGACTGCTAAAATTTCAGAACGGCGATCGCTCATACTTCTTAAAGTATATACAGTTTTATACCAATTTAATATGAAGCTGCATATTCTCAAAGAGACGCGGGGCGTAGAGACACACCAGACGCGGAGAGTCGCTTGCTCCCTTGTCCGGGGCGACAGCCCCAAAGGGTCTAAAACCCCAATTTCTGTAAGTTGCCTCAAGTAGGTTGGGGTTCAATCCCCATCTGAAATATCTCCGCGTCCCCGCGTCCCACAATCTCCGCGTCTCTTCCTTGAATTTTACCCCTCCTAACCTCCCCTTATAAAGGGGAGGAAAATAAGTTTCCTGCCTGTTTCCCCCCTTACCAAGGGGGGACTAAGGGGGGTTATTTCGGCTTACATTTTAGCAATTATCAATTATCCATTAGCCGTCGTATAGTTGACAAAAGTTGCTTTGCCGTGTATGGTTTTGGTAGAAAAGCTTTGACCCCTACTTCTGTAATAGCACTAATCTTTTCCGTAGAAGCAAGCCCGCTCACAGCAATGATTTTTACTTCTGGATTAATCTTTTGAAGGGTGCGAATAGTTGTTAATCCATCCATGGATGGCATGACCATATCCGTCAAAACAAGAGAAATTTTATCTCGATTTTCCGCATAAAGGGCAATTGCTTCAATTCCATCACCAGCTACAATTGCTCTATAATTGTGGCTTTCCAAGGATGTCTTGGTAACATCTCGAATGGAATCTTCATCATCTACAACCAGAATCAGTTCTCCATTCCCGCTTGGTAAATCCGTTTCTCGATCTTCAAAGGATTCTGTAATTTGTTGTGCTGGTAAATACACTCTAAACTCACTGCCTTTGCCTTCTTCGCTATATACGTTAATAAAGCCGTTGTGACTTTTAACAATACCAAGTACCGTAGAAAGACCGAGACCTGTTCCTTTGCCAATGTCTTTTGTGGTAAAAAATGGTTCAAAAATGCGGTCTACAATCTCCAACGGAATACCAATTCCCGTATCTGCAACAGAGATGATAACAAAAGACCCAACGCGAGCATCTATGTGCATTCGAACGTAATTCTCGTCAACTAGAAGATTCTCAGCAGAAATAGTTAAATAACCTCCATCAGGCATGGCATCGCGAGCATTCACGCATAAATTCATTAAGACTTGATGTATTTGAGTGGCGTCTCCTGAAACAGCCCAGAGGTTTTGCGGTATTTGGCAGGAAAACTCAATAGATTTGGGAAATGTTTCTTTGACAACTTGCTGAATTTCTCGAATCAAGTGATTTAATTGTAAGAGAGTGCGATCGCCTTCTATACCCCGAGTAAAAGAAAGCACTTGCTTAACTAAATTAGCTCCCCGTTTGGCGTTAGATATCAAAATCGGTAATAGTCGCTTACTACGTTCGTCACGGAGTTGTGATTCTAGAAGCTGTGCTGTCATCAAAATAGGGGCAAGAACATTGTTCAAGTCATGAGCAATACCACTTGCTAAAGTCCCAATACTCTCCAAACGCTGAGCGCGGAAAAATTGTGCTTCTAGTTCTTTCTTTTCTGTAATATCAGTATTAACAACTAGAATAGTTTGTTGTTTTTTATCGAACTCTTGTACTAACGTCCAACGACTCTCAACAACAATTTGTTTGTTTAACTTTGTTTTTTGATGGAGTTCGCCTTCCCAAGAACCATGCTTCATCAAAGTATCAATCGCCACTTGGAATTGCAAGCGATCTTTTTCTTCCCAAAGTTCTAAAGTTTTCTTACCAATTGCCTCATCTGCTGACCACCCATAAAGATTTTCAGATGCGTGATTCCAAAATAAAATTTTATTTTCTAAATCGCTGACAAAAATTGCGTCTGTGGCAACATCTAGTAAAGCTGCCTGTTCGCGGATTTTTAATTCCGCCCTTTTGCGCTCAAAAGCATAGCGGATAGCACGTTCTAAAAGAGGTGCGGTCAATTGACCTTTTTCTAAATAATCTGCTGCACCTGCTTTCATTGCCTCAATGTCTATCTCCCGGTCTCCTTTACCAGTCAGTAAAATAATGGGAGAAGAACAACCATTATAGAGCACTTCGCGCAATAAGTCTAACCCATTTTGCGCTCCCAAACGGTAATCAACAAGATAGATATCATGTTGATTTGTGGCGATCGCCTCCTTTGCGGACTCATAATTGCTTACCCATTCCAACTTACAGTAGCAAAGCTGAAATTCTTGGAACCAATCACGAGTTAACGTGTAATCATCTTCGTCATCGTCAACCAGAAGAACTTTAATGGGGATTTGCTTCATCTTTCTGCCTTCCTTTTTTATAGTGGCAGTTCTACAATTTCAAACCAATATTTTCCGATTGTCCTCATCACCTCAACCAAAGATGCGAAAGTCGTTGGTTTGATAATGAACGAATTCGCACCCAAATCGTAAGAACTATGAATATCTTCTTCTGCCCTAGAGGTCGTTAGCACAACAATCGGAATTTTTCTGAGTTGAGTGTCAGCTTTAATTTCTTTGAGGGCTTCACGACCATCTTTTTTAGGCATATTTAAATCTAGCAAAATTAAACCCGGACGGGGTGCAATTTTTTTGTCGGCGTACTTACCACGCCACTTGAGATAATCCATTAACTCTTCGCCATCAGTAACCATATGCAATTCATGAGTCAATCGACTTTCTGTCAATGCCTCTCGAACTAACATCCGGTCATCCTCATCGTCTTCAGCCATCAAAATTGTGATGGTTGTATGCCGACCCTTCACTCTATATTCTCTCCTTTTGAGGGTTTCTCATTCATCGACCGTCAAAATACAACCAATAGAGGATTTAGGTTGTTATTTTTTTACACCCATGGAAGTATGATAAACCCTATCAAAGAAAAGCGAGCGAAACAATAAATTTTGAGCCTTGACCTAATTGACTATGTGCAGTAATGCTCCAACCGTGACGTTCCACAATTTTTCGGGCAATGGCTAAGCCCATACCCGTACCTTCGTATTCATTACGACCGTGCAAACGCTGAAAAACGTTAAAAATGCGATCGAGATATTTTTCGTCAAATCCAATACCATTATCTTCAATAATCAGTTGTCCCTGTTGACTGGCATCTTGTCGAGTATAAATTTTGATAATAGGTGAAATGCCTTGGCAGTGAAATTTTAAAGCGTTGCCAATGAGATTTTGGAGCAATTGGCGCATTTGTAGGGGATCTGCGTGAACGGTAGGTAAATCTTCTACCTCTACACGTGCTTCTGTTTGCAGGATACTTATTTCTAGATCGGATAAAACCTCTCGTGTCACTTGAGTGAGATCCACTCGCTCAAAAGGTTTTGCCCTCGTTGTAACTCTTGAAAGTGTCAGTAAATCTTCGATTAAAGCTTGCATCCTACGGGTTGCGTTTTGCATCCGTTCGAGGTAATCTTGTCCTTGTTCGGTCAATGCATTACCACAAGTCTCTTTCAAACGTTCTCCAAAGGTTTTTATCTTACGGAGTGGTTCTTGTAGATCGTGAGAAGCAATAAAGGCAAATTGTTGTAGTTCCTCATTAGAACGAGCGAGTTCTTGTTTTTGGCGAGTTTCCTGTTCTAAAAGCTGGGCTTGCGCTAGAGCAATTCCTATTTGATTTGCTAAATGTTGTAAAAGTTCTGTTTCCCAACTCGTCCATTCCCGAGGACGATCGCATTGATGGGCAATAAGCAATCCCCATAGTTTATTCTTTAAAAGAATGGGTACGACTAAGTTAGCTTTAACACCTATTTTTTGTAAAAATTCTAGGTAGCAAGATGCAAGGCGAGCTTGTTGAATATTGCTAACAGAACTAATGCGTCCCTGACGGTACTGTTGAACGTAATCTTCATTAAAGCAGGGTTCTTCAATATTGTGTCCGAGAATGCTCAGATACCCAGGTACAACTTCCTCTTGTACGATCTTACCCGTACCATCAGATAGCAAACGAAAAATTAAAACGCGATCTGCTTGTAACAAATGTTGAACTTCTGTAACGCTTGTTTGTAGAATTTCATCAATTTGTAAAGACTGACGAATTTTTAAAGTGACATCGGCAAATAATTGCGATCGCAGTTCGTTTCCTTTGAGAAAATCTTCAAATCTCTGGCGTTCAATAGCAGTAGCCAGCATATTCGTCACAGCTAACAAGAAATAAACATCTTCTTTGCTAAAAGTGCGCGTTTTTGTAGTGTAAACTTCTAAAACTCCAAAAGGTTTCTCTTTACCGTGAATTAACAACGAAGCACCACTCACTATAGAACGAGCGTGTGGGAGTTGTGGTTTTCCAAAGCGAGTTTCCGTGCTGAAATCAGGAACAATCGTAGTTTCTTGAGAACGAAGGGTATACCCAGCTTGAGAATTACTCTCAGCACTCACCGTTGCTTGTCCTATCAGTTCCGAATGCCAACCAACTCCCGCCACCAACCGTAAGGTATTCCCATCCGGCAAAAGTTCTAAAATATTACAATACTCTACTTCAAGACTGTGGGAAACAAGAGCCACAGTTTCTTGCATTAATGTAGTCAAATTCAAACCAGCTAATGCTATTTGACTGAGTTCTGCCACCAACGCTTGACGTTTAGCATAAATTTCCAATTCTTGCATCGCACGGCGGGCTTGCAATATGCGGCGGACTCGTTGACGCAAAACTTGCCATTGAATGGGTTTAGTAATGTAATCAGTGGCACCAGCAGCAAAGGCTTTATCCACAGATTCTTGGTCATAGAGACCTGTAATCATTAATACAGGGGTTGTCGCTCCACCAGGAAGTACCTGCAATTGAGTACAGCAGGTAAATCCATCCATGACGGGCATCATGGCATCTAGCAGCACCATATCTGGTTGTTCTTCTTGATATACAGCTAGTGCTTGCTCGCCATTCGCTGCTTCTGCAACTCGATACCCCACCTGCATCAGCAATTGTCGCATTTGTAACCGTATTATATTATCATCATCTACAACCAGTATTAAATTGGGGATTGGGGAAGGTAAGGGCCCCCTTTGGGGATAAGGGGCAGGTAGGGGCCCCCTTTGGGGATAAGAGGCAGGTAGGGGCTCCCTTTGAGGATAAGGGGCAGGTGGGGTCCCCTCTGGGGATAAGGGGTAATGGGGATTGGGGATTGGGGAATTGGTCACTGGTCACTGATCGCTGGTGAGTCCAGTCCTGTAGAAAGGTCTCCTTTCGTAGGGAACTGGCGAACCCGGAGGGTCACTGGTCACTGTTAATAATAACACTATGTAAAGTTTGTAATAACTCCTGTGCTGTGTAGGGTTTGGGTAAAAATGCTGTTATTGGAGATTTTGCTTCAAAGGGTATTTGTTCGCTTGTTGCTAGTCCACTAACAGCAATAATACTTAGAAGCGGATTCATTTTTTGTAATGCACAAATGGTGGTTGCTCCATCCATATTTGGCATCATCATATCAATAATGGCTGCACTAATTTGATTTTTATACTGAGCATAAATCGCTAACGCCTCTATGCCATCACTAGCAGTAATGACTTGATAATTATGATTTTCTAAAGAAACTTTGGTAATTTCTCTTATAGCCGCTTCATCATCGACTACCAAAATACACTCTCCATATCCAGGTGGTACTTTTAAATCTTTGACTTGCTGTGTTTCTACTGTTTGAACGGCTGGTATATAAACTTTGAATTTTGTTCCTTTATCTATAGTGCTTGATACGGTGACAAAACCACCATGACCTTTCACAATTCCCATCACTGTTGAAAGTCCAAGTCCCGTTCCTTTACCAAACTCTTTGGTTGTGAAAAACGGTTCAAAAATTCTATCTAAAAGTTGGTTGGACATCCCTACTCCTGTATCGGTGAGTGCGATCGCAATATAAGAACCTTCTTTAGCATCGAGATACATTTTGACAAAGTTTTCATCAATGAAAATATTCTTAGCAGAAATTTTTAAATTCCCACCCTTGGGCATTGCATCTCGCGCATTCAGACACAAATTCATTAAGACTTGGTGCAACTGAGTGCTATCACCTCGGACGGTTAATAAATCTGTTTCTACTTCTGTTTCAATAGTTATGGATTTGGGAAAAGTTTGCTCGACAATTTGCTTCATTTCTAAAATCAAATGCTTGATTTGGAGAACAGTGCGATCGCCTTCAATTCCTCGTGCAAAGGAAAGCACTTGTTTGACTAAATCTGCACCCCGTTTGGCATTATTTTCCACAATTGCTAGTATTTGTTGAGTGCGAGCGTCACGAGATTTGGCTTTCAGCATTTGCACTGACATTAAAATTGGAGATAAAACGTTATTGAGATCGTGAGCAATTCCACTCGCCAAAGTCCCTATACTTTCCATGCGTTGAGCGCGTAAAAATTGCTTCTCTAGTTGTTTTTTATGTGTAATATCAGTATCTACAACAAGAATAGATTTGGTTTGAGAATATTCATCTCTTACTAATGTCCAACGACTTTCGACTATGATTTCTTTCCCCGATTTAGTAATTTTTTGTAGTTCACCTTGCCAAGAACCAGATTCTAAAACATTATCAAAAATTTCTGAGTGTTGCGGATAGGGTTCCCGATTTAAAATTTCACTAGCATTCCTACCAATAGCTTCTTGTGCTGTCCATCCATAAATGTTCTCAGCACTTTTATTCCAAAATAAAATCGTATTATTTAAATCTCGGACAATAATGGCATCAGTTGCTATATCTAACAGTGCAGCTTGTTCGCGAATTTGCTGTTCTGCTAGTTGGCGAGAAGTAATATCTTCAAAAATATATAACCGTGCAAAATAGCGATCGTTTTCATCGCGAATGCGTCTAGAAAATCGTCGAATGACTCGACCATCCTTTAATAAAAGTTCATCTTCGCAATCGCAAGTTTCGCTTGGCAATAATGGGCAAGCAGTAAAAGGTGAAGTGTCTGTAAATTGGCAACAAACTTCCATTACGTCTTGGTGTTTAAGTCCGCCGCCTTCCATCGGTATTTTTAAGTGTTCGATGTTCCAAATCTCGCAAAAGCGCTCGTTAAAATACAAAATTTCTCCATTGCGATGGTCTACAACATAAAATGCTAAAGGAGAAACATCGGTCATTGAACGCAAAAGCGCTTCTTTCCAACGTAATGTTTCTTCTGATTGCTTACGTTCGGTGATATCTTCAACTATGTAAGCAAAACGCTGTGCTGTAGTAGAACTTTCTACGATTTTGGAGACTGTAGCTTTCAACCACGTGCTAGCTTCATCAGTTTGATAAGGATTGTCAAAGAAACTCCGAAGCATCGATTCACTTTCCCGCAATGCTTGTTGCGCTTGCTTATACTCTGTTTTAATACTGGCTACTTCTGTTAAATTACGACGCAGTTCTAGTTGTCTCATGACTAAGCGTGCGATCGCTTTGAGTGATTCTATCTGTTCTGTTTTTAAGTAAGGACGTGGTACAATATCGACGACGCATAAAGCTCCGATGGCTTCTCCTTCTGGAGTGATGAGAGGAACTCCCGCATAAAATCTAACATAGGGAGCTGAAGTCACGACATGGCTAGTAGAAAACCTTTCGTCCGCCCAAGTATCGGGAATGACTAAGACATCAGATGCTGCGACACAATGAGGGCAAATACCTATATCTATAGGCATTTCTTCCACGTCTAGCCCAATTTTGGCTTTAAACCACTGACGGTTAGCGTCAATAAAATTGATAACAGCAATTGGTGTAGCACATACTTGGGCAGCTAGGAATGCCAAATCATCAAATGTCTGTTCTGGTGAAGTGTCGAGAATTTGATACTGATGGAGAGCTTTTAGTCTCTTTGCTTCATTTTTAGACAAAATAGAGTTCATTGATATTTTTTCCTAGTGCTGCTGAATTTTGGCTTGAGAATACCCGCGACTTACAGTTATTTGCTTGATGCCCAGCAGGGATATTATTAAAGTAATTGGTAGGCTAGAGAGAGATGCTTCGTAAAAGCAATTGCCTCAATCCAGTTTTTGCCGAAAAGAGCCATTAATTTACTCTCTAATTTCTCAGAAAGGTTATATAATTTTTTCACTTTAATTATAATAATACGTCTTCAGACAGATGACGATGTTTTTCGTTAAATTAAGTAAATTTTTATAGACTAAATAACTCGTGCGTGTCTTCAGTATATCTTTAAATAAGCTATTACAGACTAGTGTGTACACCGTAGCCTTTCCAAGGGGGAAACTGAAAATCAAGTTTCCTCCATGTAACATAAATAGAGTCGGTAATCCCCTCACTTACATGAACACAGTTGTAACAGATCGATTTGCGACTCCCATAAAACCAAACCCTGAAGACAGCTTTGCTGTTACTTTTGCACCATTGTCTCTAGAAGAAGTTTATGGTAAGGCAGATGCTCCTGCCAATGGAGCGGTAGTAGTTATGAGTGGCATGGTTCGCAATCAAACAGATGGTAAACCCGTAGTCGCTCTAGAATATCAAGCTTACGACCCTATGGCATTGCGCGTATTCTATCAAATTGCTGCTGATATTCGACAGCAATGGTCTGATGCCAATCGTGTTGTGATTCATCATCGCGTCGGGCGCTTAGGTATTGGTGAAATCAGCGTTTTAGTTGCGGTAGGTTGTCCCCATCGGTCTGAAGCATTTGAAGCTTGTCGCTACGCAATTGATACTCTCAAACACAATGCCCCTATTTGGAAGAAAGAACACTGGGAAGATGGTTCGAGTAGCTGGGTCAGTATTAGTGCATGCGAACATTTACAGTGACCAGTGACCAGTGACCAGTAATACAGTGACCAGTGACCAGTGATACAAAAAAAACCCTTTTTCATAAGAAAAAGGGGAAATAGTCACGGTGTTGTAGTTGTTGTCCTTACGGTTATCTATATATAGGTGACAGCGAAATTTGGTTATGCAGTAATTGAGAGTAAAGCTTTCCCAACCCAAAATTTAAAATGGTCACTGATGACTAGTCACTGGTCACTGATTGTTCCCCCAATTGTCCGTTGCACGAACGCAAACGGACAGAAAACAACGCTGGAGGTGTGGTAGGTGCTGCTGTGAGTTCCACTTGCCCTTTGGCATTTTTAATCCAACTATTAGCTTCCACAATCGATTTTGGTATGGCGGTAGTTGGTTTGTTGGTAACAGGTGGTGAGGAGTGGTTGTCACTACTAGGGTTAAAAGAGATCCAATCTGCCAGTATCTCATCATTCATCAATGGATCTGTGGGACTAGATGCTACTCCTCCACGACTTGTGGTAGTAAATGAGCTTCTTCTTCGCTTGCTACTGGGATTGCAGCCAGTGGCAATTTGCTGTGTGGCATCAACCACATTTACGGGAAGTTCAACTAAGCCTCGGCTGGGGTCAACATCAGGTGTGTCGATTTCGACAGTACCACTATACTCAGAACTTCTCCCGGTAGCAGTGATATCACTTAAGGGAGTGGGAGTATCTCGAAATTGTGTACCAAAAATACCTTGAGCAGTAATTCGTACATTTCCACCACGGAAGTTAGTAGAATTAGCACTGATATCGCTATCTTCCACGGCGACAAGGACATCACTATCAATATTGATATTGCCGCCGATGACATTTTCTCCTATTGCGTTGGTTCTGATGTTGCTGCCACGGCGCATTATTAAATCTCGTGAGTTAATGTTAATTGTCGCTTGTTCCCTAGTAGGGTTAACTTTAGCACTTTGTGTATTAGCGGTAAGTAAGGCTAAGTTGTCTAAACGGATAGAACGTGCATTTAAGATCGTGTTGCCTGCGGTTCCCTTTCCAGAACTCTGCACGCTTACTACAGCCCCGTTTTGTACTAGCAAGGTATTCGTTTTAATTGTCAAATCTCCTGCATCCCCTGTTGAGTTTCGCTGTGCGTCAGCAAACAAGCCACTGGGAAATAAACTATTAGCGCTGCTCCCAATCAGTTGCACATCAATAGCATTAACGCTTAAATTTCCCCCCTTGCCCGAACCAAATGTACTAGCACTCACAAATGCCCCATCTCGTACTAATAAGGTATTCGTTTTAATCGTTAAATCTCCCCCATTCCCTGTTGAGTTTGGCTCTGAGGCAACAGTCAAGCCACTACCAGCCTTACCATCAGCTGACTCCCCAATGACTTGTACGTCTTGGGCATCAACGATCAAATTTCCTCCGTTACCCGAACCAAAAGTACCAGAAGCCACCTGTGCCCCATCTTTAATTAACAAGGTATTCGTTTTAATCGTCAAATCTCCCGCATTCCCTGTTGAGTTTGGCTGTACGTCAGTATTTAGGCTACTGGAAATCCGACTATCAGCGCTTGTACCGATCGCTTGTACTTCGCGAGCATCAACGATTAAATTTCCGCCATTGCCCGAACCAACTGTACCAGCACTTACAAATGCCCCATCTTTAATTAATAAAGTATTAGTTTTAATTGTCAAATCTCCTCCATTCCCTGATGAGTTTCGCTCCGCCCTAGCAACCAAAGCACTGGAAGACAGATCGTCAGCAGTTCTACCGATCGCTTGCACGTCAGAGGCATTAATAGTCAAATTTCCTCCCTTACCCAAACCAAATGTAGCAGCACCCACTTGCGCCCCACCCTCAAGCCGCAACGTGCTAGTACCGATATTCACATTGCCTCCTTGTCCGCTTGCTCTTGCTAGCACTACATTGTTAATGGAACTCTCGTTGTTAAGATTAATTGCGACCGTTGCATTAACCTCAATATTTCCCGCTTCACTATTACTAGAACCTAGCCCACTGTCTATCCCTGCAACTAAGTAACTCCTTCCTGTCATCTCTAAATTCCGGGTATTAATTGCGATACTTCCACTATCCCCTGCAACTACCGCTACCCCAGCACCATTGCTAAGGAAAACATCACTTCTTTCTACAAGATCGGGAAAACTCAAACGCAGATTATTAGCATCTCCATTTAATCTAATTGTTCCTGCACTTGCTAATCCACCTAACTCGACTCGCCCACCAAAAGCATATAAACCTCCTCCATCCATTTTGATATCACCACCTACTAACAGCAAACTCGATCCATTTGGTACACGTAAGCCCGTTACTGTAAACTCTGAAGACAGATTTAAACCAGCATCTGCAACTGAGTTATTTTCAATTGGTGCTGCTGCAATTTGATTAAAGAAAAAAGCCGAAGGATTCACCGTTAGCAGTTCAGGATTATTCGGAGCAGAAGCACTGAAAAAACCTCGCTCGCCAAAAGCGATCGCATTGGCAGTTGTCGCTACAAACGAACCACCAACATCCAAACTGGCATTCCGCCCAAAAATAATCCCACTCTGATTTATCAAAAACAGATTAGCTGTACCATTAGCACGAATTAAGCCATCAATGTTAGAAATCGATCCACCCGTTACTCGACTAATAATATTTTGAATATCCGCAGCGTTATTAAAAAAAGCAGTGCCACCAGAGGGTATAGAAAACTGTTGGAAGCTATGAAACAAGTTACCACCAGCTTGTGTTCCTCCTGTGATATTAAGGATGCTACCATCTGGTTTGACGATGGAATTATTAGGTAAAGTGCCATCTGGGGTAATTTGGGCAGAAGCACAATTTGCTCCCAAAGCGAACGCACTCCATGTCGCAATTCCCAAAAACCAACGAGTCGTCATCCCAGACATAGCACCTCCAAGCGCCTTGCATTAGTTGCTCAACAACGGTTATATAGTAGGAGCTATAGGGATTGTGAAGTGGAACTCACTTCCTCGCCCCCGCCCCTGGGAGGTAGCCCAAATTTTGCCTCCTAATTTCCCAACAATTTGACGGCAAATCGCTAAACCCAATCCAGTTCCGCCAATTGTCCGTTGCATGAAACCTTCTTCTTGATAAAATCTGGCAAAAATGGCTTCCAACTGATTTGGCTCTATACCTCGTCCCGTGTCTGCAATAATAACTTCGATCGCCGGAGGAGATTTTTTTTCCTTGCCTTGACTTCCGTTTTCTTCTACATTGAGAATTTGAGCGCGAATTGTTACTTTTCCTTTGGAATCAGTAAATTTACAAGCATTGTCTAAAAGTTTGCTGGCAACTTCGGTTAATCCATCGCCATCTGCAAGTACTAGGGGTAAGTCAGAAGGCAATTCTAGAAAAATGGCAGGTAAAGTTCGATCTTCTGTTTGGGTTTTTCTCAAGCTACTAATAACCAACTCCAAAATTGTTTGAAGGGAAACTGGTTCTATATGCCAGTTCAGCATACCCCCTTCTAAACGAGAAAGAGTCAGAAAATCTTGAATCAGCCGCCGCATTCGTTCTGAATCAGCAAGGGCAGTTTGCAACATGGTTTGCTGAAATTCGATAGGCATATCCGGTTCGTTGGCTATACTCTCCAAGCACACTTGGATGGTGGATAGGGGAGTTCGCAGTTCGTGTCCGACTATCGCAATTAAGTTACTTTGAGTCCGTTCTAATGCCGCAAGTTGGTGATTTAAAGTTTCCAAATTGGTGTATGCTTGAGCTTGTATGAGGGCAACTGCAACTTGAGTTGCGATCGCTTCTACCAATGACTTATCGGAATCATCCCAGATGAGTGGTTCTGAACTACAATGATGCAACTCCAATATTCCCAACCACTTTTGATGATAGCGAATGGATACTACGAGACACGACCTGATGCCAAACTCTTGGAGTTGCTTGCTCAAATCTGGGTGTGCTTGAATTCCTAAATCTTGGGTTGTGTCAGCGATCGCAACGACTTTATCTTGAGATAAGATTGTTTGGAATAGAGGATGCTTTGCTAAAGACCAAACTTTTCCCTTCAACGAAGTCAATCCATGAGCTAGAGCTTCATATTCAATAGGAGTCAGTTTCTCAGTGGGATGATAGGGGTAAAGCAAACAGCGACAGGGGCTGAAAACCTGACTGAGTTCTTTCACTGTGACTGCAAAAATCTCCTCTGGATTGAGGGATTGACGAATAGCAGTACTAATAGTGTTAATCAAACGTTCCTGACGTTCTTTCTTTGTAATAGTTCGGTAAGCTTTAATTTGCTTGTACTGACTATTTTGTAAGTAAGTGACCAATCGGTCTGTAAACAATCGTGCGTCAATTTCCAGTACCCGATTGTCTGCTGTTCTGTCTGAGTTAACTTGAGTCAAACCGTAGCGTTGCCGTGCCACTTCTATCTTACTTGCCAAGTCGGGTCTGTAATTCAAAATCTTTTCCATTAAGAGTTTAGCGGCAGCAATGTTCACTTCACGGTCAAAAGTCCAAATTCCTTTGAATTGTCTTGCTTGATCCAACGATGAACCATCCACAGGGGAAGCGTATTCTTGACAAACGATACAAGCGCTATATTTTTTTCCAATGATGATGAGATGCCATTCTTGTGCTAATGCATCTTCTGGATGGAAGGGAATTGTCACCAATGGATCTGAGAGCCTTTTAAAATTTGCTTCTGGTGCGGCGAGGACATAAACCTGGTCTGTACGTTGAGCAATTCTTTGGTAGCGGCGGGTTTCTTGAAGATAATAACGCTCTTGCTGAAAATTGGCAATCACCAGTGGCTTATCGATTCCTACCAATATCAAGTCTTCCATTGCATGAGAAAGCGCTGTCAAGGAAGATTTGAAGTAAACTTGACATCTTAAAGACGGTAAGGTCTGGAGTAAATCGTGCAGTAAGGAATTTGAAGTCTTCATCACCAATAAGCTGTAGAGCTTGCTCTGAAGAAATTTTCAACAAAATTTAAGGAGCTACAACCTAAGCTTGCCTCCTCAATAGACTACTCTTGTTATTATCGCGCCTATTAATACCAATTATGCAATGAATCATATCGCCTACGGGATTTTACGCGAAGCGCGATCGCGCTGTAGTAACTGAATCGCTGCTTAGTGCTGTAGAACTGGTGTCAGCATGGCACAAATCGGTTCTTAACAAGATAGCTTTTGTCAAGTTTGTGTTGTGCAAGTCCGCTTGATTCAATTTTGCACCAGTTAAATTAGCCTTACTCAAGTTAGCACCTACTAAATTCGCACCGATTAAGTTAGCATAGCGTAAATCCACACCTTCTAAGTTAGCGTTACTTAGGTCGGCAAAACTCAGATCCGCTAACCGCAAATCTGCCCTTGTTAGTATAGCCTGATGTAAGTCCGCTTTACAAAGATTTGCACGAATCAAATTCGCTTTGTGTAAATTCGCCCAAATCATAAAAGCTTCAGTGAGGTCTGCCCTCCACAAATTGGCTTCTGCTAGAATGACTTCACTCAAAATTGCTCCGCGTAGATTCGCTGCTGATAAAGTCGCCCCTGTAAGATCTGACCGACTCAGATTAATTTTAGTCAATGAGATTTCGCTCAGGTGCGCTCGTTGCAAGGACACCTGTAAAAAATCTCTATTGCCTGCCTTATAGTGCTTTATGAGTTCATTCGCATCCATGTTACAAATTATAAAGATTGGGAACTGTAGTGCCGAGATAGGTTGATACTAAAATATTCATCCACAACCAGTGTCTACTATCCACTGACATACTGCACAAATATTTTTTGTTGACCTATGTTAACTAATGTAACAAATTATTAATTTTATTCAAACTATTCTTATATTTTTTTAATAAATTTTTGCAATTTATATATAAGAAAAATTTATAAGTGCGTTTTAAAGAACGGGCATGGGGCAAATCAAAAACATTATTGAAATTAATTATGTGCAATTACTGAGACGCCCATGAGCAATTACTCACAACAAGGCAATGAAAATAATTCTTTTCCAAATCCCCAATCGCTAATTCGCAATTCCCATACTATCTACAAAAAAATATTAATTTTTAATAACAGAAATTAGAAATGTCCGGAAAAAATGTCAGGCGCAATGCCGCCGTGCCCCTACCAAAACTTTCAGGTAATGCATAATCTCCTTCTAAAGATACCTATATATATAGCAACTCTGAATCATAAAAAATTTTAAGTCATGTAGGATGGGCAATACCCACCAAAAGACTTGTTGGTGGGCATTGCCCATCTTAGATGTATTTCAAAAATCAGATAGGAGTCTTATGTAGAGAAAATTAATCAATCCCTTAGATTTTCAAGAGATAAATCCGAATTGACCTGATATATTTTTTATTACATTGATAGTAAAAGATAATGGATAAAGAAAAGAGTCGTTTATACTGGCGTGCCAATACTGCTTTAATCCGCAATCTTTTAATAGTTTGGGCGTTGGTATCCCTTGGTTTTAGTATCTTGCTGGTACAACCATTGAACACAATACGTTTCTTTGGCGTACCTTTTGGCTTTTGGATGGCACAGCAGGGTTCAATTCTGACTTTTGTGCTGTTGATTTTTGTTTATGCCTTTCAGATGGATAAACTCGACCGCAAATACAATATCAAAAGGTGAGGAAAAGCTGTGTCAGTAGAACTTTGGACGATTATAATAGTCGGGCTTTCGTTTCTGCTTTATCTTTACATAGGATGGCAATCGCGAGTTCAGGATAGTAAAGGGTTTTATGTAGCAGACCAAGGGGTTCCTTCTGTTGCTAACGGTGCAGCGACAGCTGCAGACTGGATGTCCGCCGCTTCCTTTATTTCCATGGCGGGACTGATTAGTTTTCTGGGCTATGACGGCTCTATTTATCTTATGGGTTGGACGGGAGGCTATGTGTTGCTAGCATTACTGTTAGCACCGTATCTCCGAAAGTTTGGTAAGTACACAGTACCTGATTTTGTAGGCGATCGCTACTACTCGAATATTGCTCGGTTGGTGGCAGTGGTAGCAGCCATATTTGTCTCCTTCACTTATGTTGCCGGACAAATGCGAGGAGTGGGCATTGTATTTAGCCGCTTTCTGCAAGTGGATATTAATACAGGTGTGATTATCGGCATGGTGATTGTGGGATTTTTCTCCGTCTTGGGTGGTATGAAAGGTATCACCTGGACGCAAGTCGCACAATACGTCATCTTGATTGTTGCTTACTTGATTCCGGCGATCGCAATTGCTATGTTACTGACGGGTAATCCCATTCCTCAGTTTGCGTTTACCTTCAGTGATATTGCTAGTAAACTCAATCAACTCCAAGTTGACCTTGGGTTTAAGGAATATACTCAGGCATTTGTCAATAAGTCTGCCATCGACGTACTCTTCATTACCATCGCCCTCATGGTGGGAACTGCTGGGCTCCCTCACGTAATAGTGCGTTTTTATACAGTACCCGACGTGCGATCGGCTAGATTTTCAGCAGGTTGGGCGCTGTTATTCATTGCTATTCTTTATACCACTGCTCCAGCCCTCTCCATGTTTGCCCGTTACAATCTCATCAATACCCTGCACAACAGTACAGTTGAGCAAGTGCGCCAGTTAGACTGGGCAAACAAATGGGAAAAGACAAAACTCTTGTCTTTTGATGACAAGAATGGTGATGGGCGTTTTCAGTTATCCCCACAAAAAGACAAAACTGAAATTACCATTGACCCAGACATCATTGTACTATCCACCCCAGAAGTTGCGAAACTAGCACCCTGGGTCATTGCTCTTGTAGCAGCGGGTGGTTTAGCAGCAGCCTTGTCCACAGCATCGGGGTTGTTGCTAGTTATTTCTAGTTCCATCGCTCACGATGTTTATTATCGTATAGTCGATCCGGAAGCCTCAGAACAGAAACGATTATTTGTTGGACGTATCATGGTAGGTTTATCCCTCGTCCTTGCTGGATATTTTGGGGTCAATCCGCCGGGATTTGTCGGTCAAGTTGTTGCTTTCGCCTTTGGCTTAGCCGCTTCTAGCTTTTTCCCAGTTATTATCCTCGGCATTTTCGACAAGCGCACGAACAAAGAAGGTGCGATCGCAGGTATGATAACGGGGTTAGTTTTCACCATAGTATACATCGTAGGTGTGAAGTTTGCAGGTATGCCCGCTTGGTTCTTTGGAGTGTCTGCAGAGGGCATAGGGACTCTTGGCATGATTATCAACTTGATTGTCACGCTTGTGGTGTCTCGCCTGACTCCACCACCACCTGTAGAGATTCAAGCCTTGGTGGAAGATTTACGAAGCCCGGATATTGGTGAGGAACAAGGTGTGAGGGCTGTGCATTAAGTTCAAAATTTCTTCTTGTGGTGCGGGCTAGAAGCCCGCCATTGTCATAATATTCAAAATTTCTTCTTGTGGTGCGGGCTAGAAGCCCGCCATTGTCATAACATTCAAAATTTCTTCTTGTGGTGCGGGCTAGAAGCCCGCCATTCACATAGTACGGGCGTCCTCGCCCGTACCACGGGTATGATATAATCTAAATAAATTTGTATAAATTGTAACAAAAAAATAAATTTTTTGAATTTGTATAAAAGCAAAATTTATTACGTATAATGACTCATTGCTTCGCTTTTAATTTGCTAACTGGAGTAAAGAAATGGGTCACGCAAAAAAGGTTGTTTTGGCATATTCTGGTGGAGTTGACACTTCCGTCTGCATTCCCTACCTCAAGCATGAGTGGGGAGTAGAAGAAGTTATTGCTCTCGCTGCAGATTTAGGACAGGGTGATGAATTAGCTCCAGTCAGAGAAAAAGCACTAAAGTCAGGTGCAAGCGAATCTTTGGTAGCGGATGTTAAAGAGAGTTTTGTCAAGGATTACGCATTTCCAGCCATTCAAGCGAATGCTATTTATGAAAATCGCTATCCCCTTGCAACAGCCCTCGCCCGTCCGTTAATTGTGAAGGTGCTGGTAGAGACTGCAGTAAAATATGGAGCAGATGCGATCGCACACGGTTGTACGGGTAAAGGGAACGACCAAGTGCGCTTTGATGTTTCCACAGTTGCGCTTAACCCCAATATTAAGATACTTGCACCAGCAAGAGAATGGGGAATGAGCCGAGAGGAAACCATTGCATATGGAGAACGATATGGTATCCCTGCACCAGTGAAAAAATCTTCACCCTACAGCATTGACCGTAACTTACTTGGGAGGAGTATAGAAGCAGGGGTTTTGGAAGATCCTAATGTAGAACCGTTAGAAGAAATCTATGCGATGACTAAAGCAATCGCCGATACTCCTAACGAGCCAGAGTATGTTGAGATTAGTTTTCATAGGGGTATACCTACTGCGATCGACGGCGAATATAAAAATCCAGTGGAGTTGATCGAACACCTCAATCAAGTGGTGGGAAATCACGGAGTTGGACGCATTGACATGATAGAAAACCGCTTGGTAGGTATCAAATCGCGGGAGATATACGAAGCGCCCGCCATGCTCGTGTTAATTCAAGCACATAGAGATTTAGAGAGCTTAACTTTAACCGCAGATGTGACTCACTACAAGCGTGGGATTGAAGAGACTTACAGCCAACTGGTTTACAACGGTTTATGGTACAGTCCATTAAAAACAGCCTTAGATGCTTTTATTCAGAAGACACAAGAGCGAGTTTCTGGAACTGTACGAGTAAAACTGTTTAAGGGTAATGCCACCATTGTTGGGCGGACATCTGAAAACACCCTCTACACGCCTGATTTAGCAACCTACGGTGCTGAAGATAAATTTGACCACAAAGCAGCCGAAGGTTTCATTTATGTTTGGGGGCTTCCAACACGTATTTGGGCGCAACAGGAAAGGTAGAAAAAGGGAGTAGGGAGTAGGGAATGTTCCTTTTTCATAGCAAGGTTTCCCAAAGTACACCCCTCCTCTCCTTCCCAGGCTCCGCCTGGGAATGCAGTCCCAGAGACTCTGCATCCGCAGAAGTTGTCGGGGAGCTAGTGAGAACAAAAACAGTATTTGCACTGATGTTATTCTAAATAGCTGTAAGGTATTTTACTAATAACCCATTTTTATTGCTGATGTTATCCTAATTGATTGGAGTAACCAAGGGTGAAATCTCCAGAAGATAAGTATAAAGACTTAGAACGGATTGAGCGTCAAATCCGAGAAAAAGAGACGGAACTGAGACTCCGGGAGTTAGAAAACCAGATGAATGCTGACAATGCCAAGGTTTATCAGACCGTAAAGCATCAGCCTGAAAAGTTGGAAAAACCGTGGCAAAAAAAAGCTATTCTCGGAGCTAAATTATTTGCTCTTGGAGTTATGGCAATTGTTGCTGTTAAGGTAGCATCGTTTTTAGCAGGAATTGTCATTATTGGGTTGCTCGGCTTTGTTGCATATAAACTCTTTTTCGACCAAAACAAGCATAAAGGATGAAAGTTATTTTTTATTCCTTGATAAAGCTTCTTTCATAATTCATAATTCATAATTCATAATTCATTATGGTAACTCAAGCAGGAACTGATACATTTCTTAACGATTTAGAGCGTGTCATACAAGTTCGCTCTGAAGTTGCTGTGGCTTTAGATAAAATAGCTGACACAATTGCTCGAGCAGAAGTCGCTGGAGACACAACATCTGGAAAACTCAGTTTAGAACGCGATATTGAAGATATTAAAGTAGCTAGTAAAAACCTCCGTACTGGTGTCTTTCGCTTACTCGTTCTGGGAGATATGAAACGGGGTAAAAGTACCTTACTGAATGCCTTACTTGGTGAGAATTTGTTACCAAGCGATGTGAATCCCTGTACCGCAGTATTAACAGTTTTACGTTATGGAGCCGAAAAAAAGGTCACCGTCTATTATAATGATGGCAAAAGCCCGCAACAGTTAGATTTCCAAAACTTTAAGTTTAAGTACACTATTGACCCACAAGAAGCAAAAAAACTAGAGCAAGAGAAAAAGCAAGCTTTCCCTGATGTTGATTATGCAGTGGTTGAGTACCCTTTACCTCTATTAGAAAAAGGGATTGAAATTGTTGATAGCCCAGGATTGAATGATACGGAAGCAAGAAACGAATTATCCTTAGGTTACGTTAATAACTGTCATGCCATCTTGTTTGTCATGAGAGCATCGCAACCTTGCACTCTTGGGGAACGGCGCTATCTAGAAAATTATATCAAAGGTCGGGGGCTGTCAGTTTTCTTTCTGATTAATGCTTGGGATCAAGTGAAGGAATCTTTGATTGACCCTGATGACGAAGAGGAATTAAAATCGGCTGAGGATAGATTGAGACAAGTTTTCCGAGCTAATTTATCGGAATACTGTTATGTGGATGGTCACGATATCTATGATGAACGAGTGTTTGAAATCTCTTCCATTCAAGCACTGCGCCGCAGATTGAAGAATCCTCAGGCTTCTTTGGAGGGAACTGGCTTTGCTGAATTTATGGGTTCGCTGAATACTTTTCTGACTCGCGAAAGAGCGATCGCAGAACTGCGCCAAGTCAGAACATTAGCAAGACAAGCATGCGATCGCACTCGCGAAGCTATTGAAAGAAGAATCCCATTGCTTGACCAAGATGTCAACCAATTACGCGCAAGAATTAACTCTGTAGAACCCGAATTCCAAAAACTTACAAATATCCGAGACCAATTTCAGCAAGAAATCAAAAACACCAGTGACACCAAATCTAAAGCTGTAGCAGATTCTTTCCGCGACTACGTTTTGGGCTTAGGTAACACCTTTGAAACAGATTTCCTCCGCTATCAGCCAGAATTAAATTTATTTGATTTTCTCAGCAGTGGGAAGCGGGAAGCCTTTAACCTTGCACTGCAAAAAGCTTTTGAACAATATATCACCGATAAATCTGCTGCTTGGACTTTAACGGCTGAAAAAGACATCAGTGCAGCTTTTGCCCAACTTTCCAGAAGTGCAGCACAGTATGGCGCATCTTACAATCAAGTCACAGACATAATTACAGAACAATTGACAGGAGAAAAAGTTAAAGTTCACACGAACACTACAACTGAAGAAGATAACTCTCCTGGTTGGGCGAAATGGGCGATGGGATTGTTATCCCTCTCTAAGGGTAATCTAGCTGGTGTCGCTATGGCTGGTGTCGGCTTTGACTGGAAAAATATCCTGTTAAACTACTTTACTGTGATTGGTATTGGTGGGATAATTTCAGCAGTCACGGGAGTTCTCCTTGGACCGATTGGATTTGCTTTGCTGGGCTTGGGTGTTGGCTTTTTACAAGCAGATCGAGCCCGTAAAGAGTTAGTGAAAACAGCAAAGAAAGAGTTAGTGAAGTATTTGCCACAAGTCGCCCACGAGCAATGGCATATAGTTCATAAGGCGGTCAAAGAGTGCTTTGATTCTTATGAAAAGGAAGTCAGCGCACGCATTAATGATGATATATCCGCCCGGAAATCAGAGTTGGATAATTTGCTCAAGCAAAAGGAAACTCGCGAAATCAATCGCGAGACTGAATTGAAGCGGTTGAAAACGTTGGAAGAAGACATCTTTGCTCAATTGCAGACAGTTGAGTCAGCTTACAACAATTTACTAGCTTACTACAGTTAGTTTTACTTGTTCCTGGGCTGTAGCTTTACACACTCGTTCCCAGGCTCAGCCTGGGAATGCATTCACTGAGGCGGAGCCTCACATACACAATTGTACTAGAGGCTCCGCCTCTACTAAGTCGTTCCCAGGCTCAACCTGGGAACAAGGAGATGATGAGATGAGGAGAAGAAAAGGATGCAATCACAGCAAAAAGAAGATTACCAAAAACTTGCAGATGCTCTAAAATCGGCGTCTGCTTTGCTTAATTTAGATGCTAAATCGCGACTGTATCAAGATGCGATCGCAATCTCCAATCATCTCGTCTATCCTAACTTCCGGATTGCAGTTTTTGGGCCATTTAATCACGGTAAGTCTACCCTAATCAATGCCATGTTAGGCGATCGTGCTTTGCCAATAGATTTAATTCCCACAACAGGTGCTGCAATCATTGTCAGGTATGGAACCAGTCTCAGAACTCGAATTCTTCTGACCAATGGAACAGAAATTTACCGTACCGGAACTGAAGTTTTAAAGCAATTTGCCGTTTTAGATAATGACAGGCGGATGCGAAGCGATGTAGCATCTGTAGAAGTTTTTTGTCCTCATCCCTTTTTAGACACTGGTGTAGAATTCTTAGATTTACCAGGAACCAACGACAGAGAAGAACAAGATAATTTAGTCCGCCAACAACTTTTGAGTGCAGACTTAGTTATCCAACTTCTTGATGCTCGCAAGTTAATGACTTTAGGAGAGCGAGAAAACTTACGAGATTGGTTATTAGAACGAGGGATTAAAACAGTTATTTTTGTTGCTAATTTTATTAATTTACTCGCTCCTGAAGACCAAAAACAAGTCCAAAATCGTTTGCGGTTTGTTGCTGAAAGTTTTCGAGCCGAATTACCTCCTGGTTTTAGTAATTTATATCGCGTTGATGCTTTACCTGCTTTAAGAGCAAGGCTGAAGGGCGATGTTGCAGCTGCTAGTAGTAGCGGTTTAGTCGCTTTTGAATCTGCTTTGCAAAATATTGTATCAACATTTAAACAAAATCACAAAAATGTGCGCTTGCAAAGAGTAGAACCCATAGCTCTTCAAATTCAGCGCTCGTTCCAAGCTAAAATAAGTCCATTGCAAAGTGAAATCAACGCATTTGATGAAAAACAAAAAGCTAAAAATGATATAAAAACACGTGCGGAAACACTTATCAAACAAGGCTTTACTGTTAGTGTCTCTAAGTTACGCGATTGGTTAGCTTTACCCAATTTACGAAATAAATACCAAGCTGATGCAGCTGTTGCGATCGCACAAGGTAATTTTAAAAATTGGGAGAAAGATACTCTGAAAAATGATTTGAAAGAGTTACAGCAAGATATAGTGAAATGGCTATACCAAGCATACGAATTTTTTCAAGAAGAACGTCCAGAGGATTTATTAATTCCTTTACCAGATGAGCCAAAAGTCAAATTACCTCCTCAGTCAGGAAGTTTTGATGGTTTGAGCGAACCAGGTTCGATAGCTGTTGGAGGTGGTATCGGTTGGCTATTAGGTGGTCCTATAGGTGCAGCTGTTGTTGGCAGTATTTCTTATTTGGTGAATAAGAAATTGCAGCAAGATGAGGAAAAGACAGCACAAGAATCTTACCATCAAAAAGTGGCTAAACTTTGTATCGATGCTGTTGATGAGTATTTTGTTTGTTTGAGCGATCGCGGATTATCTCTACTGAACGATTATGAAAAGAAGTCTGAAAAAATAATTTATCTTTCAGAAAATAAAGAAAAAGAGCCTATAGAAATAACTCAAAAACGTCAGGAAATATGGCAATTACAAAATAATTTATATCAATTGTGTCAACAATTAGAAAAAACGCTAAAAATTCCCATTCCTCCTGAAGTGAAAGTTCCAACAGAAATGCCTAAACCTCAAGATTTGCGTTCTGTGTACCGCCGATCGGGTAAGGGAGTGAAGGAGGAAGTAGGGACAAAGAGTCCAGAAGCCAAGGTCAACAAAGACAAAGAAGATAAGAAAGACAAGGAAGACAAGAAAGATAAGGGAAAATTTACTGGAACTGCGAGAATTCCATCACCTCCACCTCCTAATTGGAAAAAAGATAAAGAACTAGAAGCAAAATTCCGTGCTTTAGAAATTGATGAAGAAATAGCACAGATGAAAGCAAACATGAGTTCATCTAGTTCTCAAGGGAATCAGCAACAGAACTCAAATCGAAGTCACAAAGTACCAAATCAACCATTAGCACAGACAGAGAAAGAAAAAATTACTCGTGCTTATACCATTTTAGGTTTACAGCCCGGTGCTTCACAGGCTGAGGTAAAACAGGCGTATCGAACTTTGGTGAAAAAATGGCATCCCGATTTGTTTATGAATAATCCACAACAACAGAAACAGTCTCAAGAGAAAATACGGTTAATCAACGAAGCTTATGCACTGTTGGACGTTTAAGATAATTTGTAGTTTTTGTATACTAGATATAGAGGAAGATATGGATTGGCAAAGTTTATTTAATTTAACTGGAGTTTGGTTGTTGAAAGTGTGGATGTTGTTCATCGCGCAAACTCCTGGGCTACCTGCATCAACTCCCAAACCATTACCCTCACCAGCTGCTGATGTCGAACTGCTAAAAACACAAATCCAGTTTCTACAAGATGCTAACACACGCCTGAATAATAGTTTTGGTAGTTTTGTTGGTGCAATTAATCTTTCGTTTGTAGTTTTTGGAGTCATTTTAGGAGTAGCTGGAGCGATTAGCGTTTACTTGTTTAATCAAAGTCTCAAAGAAGCACGACAGTTAGTTCGTGAGGAAGTTGAACGACGACTTCAAATATCGGTTGGCGAAGCGATCGGACAACAAGTTGATAATCTCAAACGAATTTTAGATCGGGAACAGGTTCTTGGTGGGATAAATGTTAATTACATTCTTCCTCAAGACAAACCATTGCTGAGTGATGATTATCCAGAAGAGTATCAACTGCTTGCAGAACGGGGTTTTAAATCCACACAAATTTTAGATGCTTCCAAACGCCTTAAAATATCCGGCGATGTTGTAGTTCTAGATTTAGTGAATTATCAGTTAATTTTAGATGAAGAAAAAACCAGTTTATCAGAAGTGGAAATTGCTAGATTAACAGAAGAAAGAGTTGCCGAACAAATTCAAAAAATTCTGAATGCGCTTCCAAATAAAGCTGTTTTAGTCGTTTACATTCGACCAGGTAAGCAACGTATAAGTGCTATTGATGAACTATCGCGAAAGGTTAAATACTACGCTTCAGCAAATACACCCGTCAATTTAATGGGTACTGTGGTTGATTCAGCTTATGTTGCTGATGCTTGGAATAAATGTTGATTGATACAAAGTGGCGTTGAAAAAGTTACTCCTATCCCGATATTTCTTAATTAAATGAACCGCGAAGACGCAAAGAGCACGAAGAAAGAGGAGAAGAGAATCGGTAATTTTATGGGAAAGGGAGTAGGATTTAGGCAAAGCCCCCCTTTTTAAGGGGGGGGGTTGGGGGGATCGATAATGTGTGAAACCTCGAAAATATCGGTGTATGGTGCTCTAAAAACATAAGTTTATATTATTAATTATGTATTATTGATAAGCATCTGAGGGGGTTAACCAATGGCTGAAACCCTTATTCTTTCGTTGACCCCCTCAGGTAACTTACTGGATAAGAGTTTGAAGGTAGTTGGTTATGAATTTATTGAGAAGAATTGCTAATAATTTTGGGAAAAACTTGACCCCCTCAGATAATGGGGTGTACAATTCAGATAGGGTAAGGCTTTCAAAAGTCAAGCCTTTGAACTTCTTCGGAAGTTGAACTAATGGAAACCTACCTCCTTCGACGTAGGAAGAACTATCAGTTCTTGCTTTGAACTTCTTCGGAAGTTGAACTAATGGAAACTAATAAAGATTGCGGTATAGATATATCTACTCCGCTCTTTGAACTTCTTCGGAAGTTGAACTAATGGAAACGAATAAACTGAGCGACCTGAGGTTTGATCATTACATCTTTGAACTTCTTCGGAAGTTGAACTAATGGAAACTTAGACGTTCCTTGAAAGTTATCTACACCAGCACCTTCTTTGAACTTCTTCGGAAGTTGAACTAATGGAAACCGAACATTGCAGCAGGTAGGACAGCCTCTACCACAGTCTTTGAACTTCTTCGGAAGTTGAACTAATGGAAACCCTTTTCTCCAGCCCTGTCCTAGTTATCTGATTTTTCTTTGAACTTCTTCGGAAGTTGAACTAATGGAAACCTGTCTGACCCATTCGACCAGCTTTATTCTAAAAGATTCACTTTGAACTTCTTCGGAAGTTGAACTAATGGAAACTTTCTTTTGGAGAAACGGAAAACATGAAAATTAAACTTTGAACTTCTTCGGAAGTTGAACTAATGGAAACCCTGAGTGTCCCAATTTTCGTTGTCGCAATATTGGAAATCCTTTGAACTTCTTCGGAAGTTGAACTAATGGAAACATTCTCGATGACTGAGAAGAAAATTAATTTTTTGAACTATCTAATTTCTTTGATTGATACGCTTGTCAATTATGGACTTTTAGGGAATGAATCAGCCCTGCCTAAAAAAGGGGGAAATATTTTTAAAGTCCCCCTTTATAAAGGATATTTAGGGGGATATTGAACGTTTTACTATTAAGAGGACTTTTCAAACATCCTCTTAGCGATCGCATTAAAAAATCATGTATCAATTGGTGAGTCTGATTAAATTTGACGCAATTCCTATAGTGTACTGACTGATTCCAAAGCTTTGAGACTGGCTTCTAATAAACTTTTGTCTTGGATTACTTCGATTTCTGGTAATTAAAGTTTGACGTACTTTAAGTAATTGGACAAAATTAATTTCAATACTGTTTTTGGTTTGCCCAATGCCCAGCCTTTATGAGTGTATTTATTTTAGTCCAGTTACTTACCAAATTGTTTGCAAGGTATAAGTAAGTGGTGTTTTAAAAACAAGGCAGAATCAAATTACACCAGCACAAATGATGAGCGAGCGATGAAGATTGGTTTTTTGCGGTTCTAGACTGCGAGAGCGGAGAATCACCACTCCGTACCAATCATCATACAGTAATGGATTGCGATATAGGTATAAGCGTGTGCCTTTGAATTATTAACCCGTACAAAGTTTGACTGAAGGTTGATAGTTTCTATCTGCAATGCGTTCGTAACAAATAATATCACCAATAACTCTTAGTCGCTGACCTAAGAATAAACAAAAACCAACCGGAGCAAATAAAACTAAGTGCGTGCAAGTAGCACTATATTTTTGACGATAACGACGTATCAAATCTTTTACATCTAACACCAGTGCAACAGCATCTGCATCTGAACGAATAGCTCGTTCTCCAGTTCCAAACTCTGGTTCGGCATAAATCACAGCACTGAATGGAATTGGTGAATCTTGTAAGAGTTGTGCCACATCTAATGATGGATTACCTGTAATACCCAATGCTATGAGCAGATGCTCTCCAGCCTCACCGGTTTCGCTAACGACCTTAAACTTTGCGTCTGATGGACTTGCATCTGAACGCCATAAATAGAGTTTTCCTGCAGTTTGTTGTTCTACTTGCAAAGTATAACCTCTGGTATCAGGAAAAACCGTACCAATGGCTACTGCAACTGTTAAAGGGAATCGCCCACGCACGTCGATGGTTAAGGGTGTATGTCCTTGAGTCAATTCCTTCCGTGCTCTGTTTAAATTCGGTAATAAAATATTATCCCAAGTGGCTTGATCTGCAATCCGACGCGGTTGAGCATATATATCGAAATGCTCTGTCCAGTCAAGTTCTACAGTTGGAGAATTACTATAAATCTGTTTGTCCCACCCATGTACCCATAAGCTTAAATAGGTGTTATTATTCACATCAAAAGAAAAGCTTTTTCTGTGTAATACAGGAACATTGGCTTGGTCAATCCCTGCCATAGAGATACCATTACAAGCGTATTCGTAGGCAAAGTCATAGTTTTTATCTGCACCAAGTGCCTCATAAAAGCTAACAGCAAATTCAATGGCTGTGCGATCGCCTAGGGATTGATTCATCCCAATCACATAATCAATATGATGCTTAATGACTTCCGCCTGAAGTTCTGAATAACAGGCATTTAAGAGCACGCATTCTACCTTGTTTGCAAACAATTTAAACAGTCCAGCTAAGGCATTGGTGCTGACAAACTTGACCTGACCAGTTTCATCTTGTAATACCAGCCCTTCGTCTCCCATCCCATGACCGCAAAAATGTACAATCTGGGGACTCTCCTCCAATACAGCTAGCTGTAATTCTCTTGGAGTAACAGCCCAGCATGACACTAGCTCAAATTGGTCACGCTTGGGAGCACATCGTAGGGCTTTTTTGATTTCTCGGACTTCTTCATCTAAGCGCAGACGGGTGGTGTTCGTGGGATTAGCGGCGAGGATAAGGATACGTTTTATGGGACTAGTAGTCATAGGTTAATATTATCAGAGCTTAAAAATTTAAATTAAGTAAGTCAGCACAATTAAAGTAAATATGAAGTAGGTTAACGCAATTGGAGAAAGAGGCAATATCTTGTGCTAGCAAACCTCCGTTGAGCTTATTCTGACTTTCATGCTCCCACCATTTCTTAAGTTCTGGTTAGTCACTTTGGAGACATTTTAATATTGTTATCCCGTACAAAGTTTGACTGAAGGTTGGTATTTTTCAGCAACACGCTCGTAACAAATGACATCACCAATGACTCTTAATCGCTGACCTAAGAAGAAACAAAAACTCATCGGAGCAAATAAAACTAAGTGCGTGCAGGTTGCACGGTAGTTTCGACGAGCTTGGCGAATGATTTCTTTAGCATGAATTGTGAGTGCGATCGCATCTGCATCAGAACTAATTGCCCTTTCTCCAGTACCAGCTTCTGGCTCTGCGTAAATAGCAGCACTGAATGGAATTTGTGAATTTTCCCACAGTTGCGCTAAATCTCCTGATGCATCACCTGTAATTCCCAACGCTACTAAAATGTGTTCTCCAACTTCGCCAGCTTCCGTGATAATTTTAAACTTTGCATCTGACGGGCTAATATCCGATCGCCACAAAATATTTTGTCCTGTGGTTCTTTGTTCTACTTGCAAGGTATATCCTCTGGTATCTTGAAAAACATGACCAATGACGACTGCTGCTGAAAGAGGAAGCCTACCTCGAATATCAACAGTTAATTCAGTATGTCCTTGAGACACTTGTTCGCGTACTTGTTCTAATTTAGGAAGTAAAATATCATCCCAAGTTTCTTGGTTGGCAATACGACGGGGTCTAGACACACTCTCAAGGCTAAAATATTCCGTCCAATCAAGTTCAACAGTGGGTGAGTTGTTATACGGCTGCTTAACCCAACCATGCACCCAAAGGCGAACTCTAGCCTGCTTTTTCAAAATCGGGATATCTGCTTGGTTTATTCCTGCTAGCGAAATGCTGCTGCGACCAAAATTATAGGCGAATTCATAGCCTCTACCTGCTCCCAACGCATCATAAAAGCCAACAGCAAATTCAATAGCAGTGCGATCGTCAATTGGTTGATTCATTCCAATTACATAATCAATGTGCCGTGCAATCACTTTTGCTTGGACTTCTGAATAACAAGCATTGAAGAGCACGCATTCTACCTTGTCTGTAAACAATTTAAATAGTTCAGCCAAGGCATCGGTGTTGAGAAAATTCACTTCACCTGCATCGTCTACCAATACTAGCCCTTCATCTCCCATTCCATGTCCGCAAAAGTGAACGATTTGGGGATTTTCTTCTAATATTGCCCGCCGTAAGTCTCTATGGGTAACAGCCAAGCACGGTTGTGCTAACTCAAATTGGTCACGTTGTTGAGCCCGTTCTATTGCTTTTTTGATTTCTTGGGCTTCTTTATCTAAGCGCAGACGAGTGGTGTTCGTGGGGTTGGCTGAGAGAATTAAGATGCGTTTTTTCATGTTATTTGTTTATATTATAGATATCTATGAATCAACACGATTTTGCGTTAAGGCTGAACTCCAAATAAACGTACTGCCCCAGTTATTTCATCTAAATCTTGAAGAAAGTGACAACGGATATGATTTGACTGGGGTGTTTTTCCCCCCATAAACAAGCAAACTATCTCTTTACATTGTGTATTTTCTTGCTTATTCGGGATATTCACGCGCTTAATGCTGACCCACGAGCAATGAGGATCGCCATTAGCTGCATTTCCTCCAACATCGGGATTGCGCTTGTAATTGTAGGGAGGGGTTTGTTCGTAGATGAGGTGCATACCTTCTCCACGAGTTTCTATGGCATTGGTTTCCAGCCAATCAAAATCATCCTCATCAATCAGATTGGCATCAGGACCGGGGACTGCATAAATGGCGCAAGTCTTTGGCGAAAATACTTCAGCTGCTAACAACCGATTTGCATCAATGTTGATTCTATCAGCCCACTGCGATCGCACATCTGTCAACCATCTTTCATATGCAGAAGTCCAACTTTCTGGATTGAGTGGTAACCCAAAAAGCTTTATTTGCCATTGTCCCTCTTGGTTGCGAACGTGATGTTTCACGATCAACAAACTTCCTCGCGAGAAAGCCCTTCTATTATCCATATGAAAAATATGCAACGGACGCCGCCATCCCCTACCGACACCTCCCACGCTAACTGCAAATTTCATAATTGGTAGAATAATTGTGTTAAGAATTTTGCTTGGTGCAGTCACTTGTAATTTTCCCTGCCAAACATAAAAGTAGGGTAAATTCTTCGAGCAATCGCCCCAAGTTTCTCCTGGAGTCATGCCGATCCGCACGCACCCTATGTGGGTTTTTGGCTCCAGTGTTCCCATCAGTTCCCATAGTGTTTTCTCTGCATTCTCTTTCGACATCACCCCTAGCAGAAATCGCAACACCCAGGAACGCAACCAACCACGCCAATGAGAGGGGCGGAATTCCTGTTGTCCCCTATCCGGTCCAGCACATCCCTGGTTATAGAGTGTGAATTCAAACGTTTTGCTTGTGTAACCATTTTCAGCTTGGCGCAGTTCTGGTGATGGTCGAAACCCATGAGGCGCTTTAATACATCCGTAGCCAACAGAGGTACGACTACCAACTCCATAAACGCTCAGAGCTTGCTGTACCCATTCCCAGACTGTGCCTACTTCTTTGCGGGTAGCTTTACCAGAAATTCCCCGAATTGCTACCGTGACTTCAACGCCGTCTTCACCGTTTCCTAAGGTATAAAGCGAAAGGGGGGTTCCTTGTCCTTGATGGTAGACTTGGAACTCCTGTTGTGGGTTGACAATATCTAAAACAAGTTTGGTTGGTTTTACAGGCCATGCATCTAAAAATTCGATTTTACCAGATTGGATGACATTGCCTTTTTGATGCCCCAGTAATTCTAACATTTGACTGCGGATGCTGGGACGTTTCATTGCCCACGCACGCACAACTCCCCGAATGGAGGAAGCAGGAATGTAACCATTGAGCGGAAGTTCCGACATTAGAGCCAAGTTATCACCCACAGTGCGTTTGTCTTCCGGTCGTCCCTCTGTAGGACACCATGCACCGCAAGGTTCTCCTGCAGAAACTATTGTCTCTACATCGGGGTGGGGAAAAGAGCCAACTTTGGTTCTCCAATATAGAGTAAAATTCCCTTGTTTGAATAAGTCTGAATTGGCTCTGCGTTGATGCTGATTTTCAAGTAGTTGAGCAAGCTGGGGTCCAGTATACATAACAAGTTAAAAGTTAAAAGCAGCAAATAAACCGTAAGAATTCTTGCAAATAGCTTATACAGAATAAGCTCGCGCCCAGAAATTCCAATAGTTAGATAGCATCATGACTTTGCGCCAAGTTGCTATATATTTCTCTGGTTCTTCTTTTGCCATGTTGACGATCGCTTCACGTAATTCCTTTTCAGAAGGTGGATTTTGGGGATCGAGCAGTTGACCGAGCAGCGATTTCCACACGGGAACAGTACGCGATCGCACTCTTCCTTCTTGAGCATTTGTTTGGTTGACATAGGCTGCGGCTGAAAGCAATCCAAAAACTCGCAAATGCTGAGATAGCCTTAAAATAGCGTTCAAGTCTTCTTTGTCAATTGCTGTTTTTGCGCTGATGCTCAAGTATGTTTGAATATGTTGGTGAGCGGTAAGGCTCATTTGTTCTGGATTGACCATGACTAACTCTCCACCTGCATAAGTTGATTTGATTGTTCGGTAGGTAAAGTTTTATTTGTAACCCAGCCTTGCACCCAACCACGTCCGATATTGGCTTGTCCTCCAATTTGGAATAGCCCTGTCACAACATCTTTTAATAAATTATGTTCAGGTTCGGTAACTGGATTTAGTTTGTTTAATTTGTAACCCCAAGAGTAGTAGAGAATGGTATCTCTGGGAATGCAAACATCAGTCCAGAAAATTTCTGCACCGCCTTCAGAATCGTCTTCCTCATCTTCACCACCTTTGTTAATTTTGTTGCGAATTTGTGTCCATAAGGAATGCTCCATTAAGGTTTGAAAATCACTATCAGGGAGGACAATACGGTTCTTCTCCCATGTTGACTTAACTGCACTAGAAAGCGATTCCGTGCAATCTTCAGCTAAGGCGATCGCTTGCTTTTCGGGTTCTTTCAGTCCAGAAACTTGCAATTGAGCATCGGCGACATAATAAGTACCTGTGTGAGTTCCTACAGGATTGTCAGGAAACTCAGTTATTGGTAATCTAGATAGCAATGCATGGTCGCGAATTAGCGAATGGCAACTTACCCAAGTGAATACATTTTGATTGCCATTCATTGACATTGTTCGCATCGGAACCCATAGCAAACGAGCATCACCAAACCAAACTTGATGAATCCCCATTTGTCCATCTGCACTCAATTCTTTGCCAAATAATTTATCTGCGGCTGCTGGGTTAATAGAGTTTACATCCCAGCGCAGGCTACCTCTTAGGGAAGAACCGGGAATGTATGGAAAATCGGTGTGTACTTCGCGGACAATATCCAAAATGTTTCCCAAATCTCCTTCGCCACCGCAATGAATTGGCGCAAGCGTGTAAAGATATCCAGTACGAAAATCATTCATTGATTAAGTTCCTTGTCCCCATAAAAGTTTTCCATAATTAAGCTTTTGAAAAGTTTCCAACCACTGTCCACCTTGTTCGGGTAATAGCTGTTGGTTTGCAGGGAGTTCGCCGTTAAAGATGTACACTGTCCCTGGCGGTACAAACCCCCTTTGCGGTAACAATGCAAACTCCTCTTTTGTGGTTGTCTTGTCATCTTTACGCAATGTCGATACACCACCCCACAGTAGAGCTTTGTCTGTCGCGCATCCTTTTAGGTGTTGCTTCCAAGCCTTGGGATAGCAACTGTATCTTGTTTCGTCAAACAGTGCGAGTCCTGGGGTAAGAAGGTAGGCAAATTTTGTAGCTTGTGATGGGCGATCGGTTTTAAGTAAACAATCCAGTTGATATTGCAGAGTGTCATTTGCTTCCATCAGTGGAGAGACTAACGCTCGGTGTCCCTCTCCTCCCAACCGCACAACGCCTTCTCGAATTTCATCACTACTCAAAGCCGCAACAAAACACCATCCATCTTTAAGGCGGACTGCGACTTCGGTAAAGTAGCCATCGGCGTCTTTAACTTGTCGCTTGTCAGCCTGCATATGGATGTGGGGTAAAACTTGCGTCTTCCAAGGATTCTTATGAAAGTCATCTTTCCGCCAATTACTACTATCTTTTCTACCTTCAAGGTAATCAAAGAGTGCTTCTGCTTTTATCCAATGGTTAGGTGATTTAATACTCCCATCCCATTTTTTATTGAGAACGAGAGGGTCAATTTGTTCTCCATCAAATACTAAGTGCTTCCACGTCTTACATTGATGGTCAAGAGGTTGCAAGCGTTGAATTTCGCTCCAGTTATCGCTGACGGTTTTGCGGTCTTCTCCTATGGGATACAAACATATTAAATCTTTGGGTGTGGGTAACCAAAGGGTATGGTTGATATCTAATAAAAAGGGACCTAGAAAATGCAAATCTCGTTTGATACGCTCTTCTTTACTGGTGCTTTTTGATAGAAGCGATCGCAACGCCTGAAACACTGTTATAGGCATTGGTGGGAATAATCCCTTCGCCCATGAACCTTCTCCTGGGCTAAAAGGTTTGCAATCTCGAAAAAGTAGTACATCTAATGGGGTAATTGTATACCAGTGCATGAAAATGTCATTTGTCATTTGTTATTTGTCATTTGTAAGAGTTTTAGCTTATTGGCATACCTTTACATAGTTCTGTTTTTCTCATTTACCTACTTGTATTTTTTTACGGTTGACTGTCTAATGTTTCTTTCCATTGGTAGCGTTCTACTCGCTTATCGATCCAAAAAGCGGTAAATCTCAGGATTTTGCCTAAATCTTCGGGTTCAATACCAATGGGTTTTGAATCTTCGGGTTTAATATCAATGGATTTGGGGCTGATTTCCTTGGCTTCATTAACCCAGTATTCTAGAGGTTGCTTATTCCATTCTTCTAGTTCTGCTAAGATTTTTTTAGCTTGTTCTAGTTTTTCTAAATCTGTTCGATCGCATTCTTCTAGAGTTTGTTTAGCCCATCCTTTTAGAGTTTGTTTTGTCCATTTTTCTAGAGGTTCTTTAACCCAATCTTCCCATTTGTCTAACCATTTTTTGATTTTTTCAAAGACTTCGTCAAGTTGTTTGCTTTTGTCCCGACTTTCCATGATGACTTTGGCTGCTTTGGAGAACAGTTGGTAATTCTCTGTGATGGAAGCGCGATGGGGTAATTCTTCGGCTAAGCGATACAGCAAGGGCGCAAGGTTTTCTTGGTATTCTCCGTATTCCTTCACCCAGTCCCACCATGTCTCCAGTAATTCTCCTTTCATGAGTGCTTCTAACTGGTTACCACCTCCGTATATGACTCGGAAGCAAATACCATCTTTATCAGGTATTTTTTTCGCCCTGTCTGCTTCTGCTTCCCAAAGGTTTTCAAGGACGGTGGGTAGGGGAACGCTTTTATGAGCAATGACTACACCAGCACTCATAGTCGCATCTTTTCCCATGGTGAAGTGGGGACGTAGTGGTAGTTCTTTTACTTCTTCAGTTGGATACCAGTAACCTGTTGTTTTACCTTCTCCTATTTGGCTGTTTGGTTCAGAAGAAACCCCATTGCGTTTGTTTTCAAACTCGTTCTTGGGGTCTTTTCCACCACTCCAAGCAGCACGTAATGATAATAGATATTCTGGTAAATCTTCTAAGGGTAGGACTACCATGACATCATCACCACCACTATAAATGACGCGACCGCAAAATCGCTTTTCTGTTATGTAGGGAACTAACCGATTGGAGAAGTCTAGTAGGGCGCGGTTTAAGCCAACATGGGTGGCTGGTCCCATGCGTTTATGAGGAGTACAAGTGAGTAGTTTATCGAACAGGCTTCTGTCAAAACCTTCGATGTCTTTATTAACAGCATCAATGTCAACATAATGCACATATTTTTTGAGTTTATTCCCAGAGACATAGTCACCCATTCCATCTCCATCAGCAAGAAGAATGACCCACCAATCGGCTGGACTGCTATCACCAAAACCTGTTCTTTGATGGGCTTTTTGAACAATTTCTCGTAAAATGCTAACCTGTTTCTGATTGTTTTGGTCACGGGATGAATCTGTGTTACCGCTTGCGGTGATGCGTTCTTGTTCTTGCAAGCCCATGTCATCAATGAGCCATTTACTAGAAAACATCACCCCGTTATAACCGCCTTTGAAGTTAGGAAATTTCTGCTGAATTGCTTTATCTGTATTCGGGATGTGGAACGGACGGTTGGTTTTGGCATAAAAGGCGCATCGCTGCTCCGGTGAAAACTGATTTTTGTGTTGTTGAAAAAGTTTATATAAATTACTCCTGTAAGTTTTCATCAAGTTGGGATGTTCCCGTGCAAAAGCAGCTGCGGCGATAGAACTCAGGTTAGGAAATCGGATTAACTGTTCGTAATCAATGATTTTGGTTAATTCGTTCGAGTTTTGGTTGCTAGTTTCTGGCTCTTCCTCCAATTCGGAAGCCACTTCAGCAGGTAGCAACTCTTCGCTGAGTTGGAAAGGAATTCCCAAAGATTCTGCTACACCTCCATACACCCAAGCCATCCGTTTGGTAAGTTCTAGAGCATTGAGTTTCTCTGAACCATTAAATAAACCGAGATACGCTTTGGACATGACTAACCAAAATAAGCGCATCGAACGTGCTTTTACACCGCTACCCTCGCGCAAATCTCGTATTTGTCCTTCGGGAGATTCTCTGACTTGATAATTCAAGCGAGGGTGGACGGCGCTAAATTGACCTGATATTGTAGAACGTTCGCCGGGAGCAGTCGCAATTTGCCAGTTACGGGTATACTTAACATTGGTTAAGCAATGTCGTAAGCGTTGCTGGATACTACCCCACCAGGTTCCAACATTTAGATCTGTATAAAGTTTTTTTTCAAATTCATCGGGTAAATCGATAAGGGACTCGCATAAAAATAAAATACCAGCCAGACAATCTGAATTAACGAGAAAAGTCCAAAATCGGATTGGTACATTATTAAACCGTAAGTCCCTAAGCGGTTGAGCTATTTCAGTTTGGGAATTAATCCAATCTTTATTAAAGGAATTATTGTTTCCCTTATTAATGGTTAATGCTTGTTCTGGGTTTCCTAGCGGTATGGCTGTCCAGTATGGTTCCCAAGTATGATTGAGTTGAGCTTCCCAAAGCTTGTTCCATTCCCAACAGCATTGTCGCCTCAGAAGTTGCAGTTCTTTTCGGTAATCCTCAAGAGCGGTAGGTGTATTTTTAAGTTCAGGGAGGGCTTCGTTCAGTATTGTTTCTAATTTTTCTGGGGTTTCTTTCTCTAAAAACTCTATAACTCGTTTTCTAATGTGGTTTTTGACTTCTGTACCTATCTTGACCCATTCTTCGGTGAGTGTTTTAGAAAGACATTTTCCCCATTTCCTCGCTTCTTCTTCTCCTGAAACTAAAACGGTAATTGCATTGGGGAAACCTGCTGTGCTTAAACTGGTGGATATTTTTTCTTTAAACCGCTCTACTGGATTTTTCCCATCATGGAGACGTGCGAGATCGGATGCAAAATCAGAATACTTTTGCACAATGAACGCATCGATAATTTCTTGGCTCCAGAGGGAGGGTACGATCGCAGCATCTGGTCCAAGGTGTTCGGCGATAAGCCAGCACAACCGGGTGCTGAGGTAGTGCAATAGGTACGAACCCGCCCAAAAATCAAGAAATTTCCGCGAGGACTTGATGAAATCCTGTACTGGTGAAAAGGTAAATACTAATAGATAAGGAATTCGATGTTGTTCTTTATCCCGCCAAGATTCGGGAAACATCGCACCAGTCAATGCTGATACTGTACTTTGGTGGCTGTGTAGCGGACAGTCAGGTATGACTGTATGTGCGGGGAAGAGTAATGCATCGTGTTGCGTGTCTGCTAGTAGTTCTGGGTAAAATCTCCAAAACCACCAAAAAACTTTTTTAGCGTCTGCTTCGTCTTTTATCCAACCAATGTCTGGCTGTTTTTTCCGATATAACACTGCAACCTGTTGCTTTTGAGCACTTATCGGATGACGAACAGTCACTTGTTCTGCGGTTTGACTCTGTTCTAGATGAAGTAGGTTCACGCGATCGGAGGAAGAGCCAATATCTTGTGCTAGCCAACCTCCATTAAGCTTATCCTGACCTCTATGCTCCCACCATTTCTCCAGTTCTGCTAAGTCACTTTGGAGACATTTTAATTGAGATAATAAGTCTTTTCCCCATTCACGTACTTCTGGTGACTGTAGTATTGCATATAACTTACGCTGGTAGAAATTCATATGGCTGGAGTATATAGTTATAAGGAATAAAGTAGTTTTCTACAGGGTTTTTCAGGGTTAGGTTATTTTTTAGGTTTATCTAAATGAATTTTTGTTGTATCAAATAATTACTTCCTCAGCAAACTGAATGATTCCGGAAAATTACGGAGACAATAATCATTTTTGAAAATTATCTGTTACTTTTGTAGAAAAATGGCAGTCAGCTAGTGCTTTTGAGAGAGTGAGTGGGTACAGCTTGCGCTTTGCAAACACATGAATGTGGATGTTGCCCTCTATATATAAGTAAATTTTATTCAATTGATATTATTGATAAGCATCTGAGGGGGTCAAGTAATGGCTGAAACCCGCATTCTTTCGTTGACCCCCTCAGGTAACTTGCTGAATAAGGGTTTGAGGGTGGTAGGTTCTGAGTTTATTGAGAAGAATTACTAATAATTTAGGTACAAACTTGACCCCCTCAGATAACGGGGTGTATAATTCAGTCAGGGCAAAGCTTTTAAAAGTCTAGCCTTTGAACTTCTTCGGAAGTTGAACTAATGGAAACGAGCTAGCGCCAGCAAAAGTCACTACTAGAAGAGCTTTGAACTTCTTCGGAAGTTGAACTAATGGAAACTTTTCAAATCAGCTTCAAGCATAGGAAGCAGATCAAAGACTTTGAACTTCTTCGGAAGTTGAACTAATGGAAACCTGATTCTCTCTACCTTGGTTCTTTACATAAGCACTAACTTTGAACTTCTTCGGAAGTTGAACTAATGGAAACTTGCAATTGTAAGAGACATTAGTCTCAGTTAGTTCCTGCTCTTTGAACTTCTTCGGAAGTTGAACTAATGGAAACTCTTGCCCTTCTACAAACAAGGTCAAGCAGTTCTAGACTTTGAACTTCTTCGGAAGTTGAACTAATGGAAACTAGAGCAGCAGACCCATTTAGAGCTAAGAAAATAAGTCTTTGAACTTCTTCGGAAGTTGAACTAATGGAAACTTTTCTCCAGCCCAGTTATTAGGGTAGGTACCTAGTCTTTGAACTTCTTCGGAAGTTGAACTAATGGAAACAGAGTATGGTGTGAGGTCTTCGACACCAAAATACACTCTCTTTGAACTTCTTCGGAAGTTGAACTAATGGAAACCGACAAATGGCCCTTTGAATGCCTTCTCGTTGTCGAACTTTGAACTTCTTCGGAAGTTGAACTAATGGAAACCACCTCACCCTTATTCAGCTCTGTAAGGGACAGAAACAGATCTTTGAACTTCTTCGGAAGTTGAACTAATGGAAACATTGCCACTATCTCTTGTAGAATAGTGGTAGGATAGGGACTTTGAACTTCTTCGGAAGTTGAACTAATGGAAACAAGGAGGAGGACCACTCCGTCACACTAATAATTTCTTTGAACTTCTTCGGAAGTTGAACTAATGGAAACCAGTGTTTTTCATTTTTCATTTATTGTCAGCACAAACTGTAAGGACGCAAGGCATTGCGTCCCTACAATATGGTCTATTGACTCGCAAATTACTCCTAAGTTACGAAATCCCTGACCAACATCTCAACTCAGATAATGGATATTTAAAACCTCCTTACCTAGTACTACAACGAGAGATTCAAGATACCTAATCATTCAGATCTAAGGGTGGATGTTCTCCCATCGCATAGAGTACGCTTCGCAAATTAACTACACCTTCTCGATTTAATTGCAAAGTTTCTACTGTCGCCCGTCCAGTAGGAGTCAACCCAATAAGTATAGTAAAATCATTGTTCCAAACGAAATGATGGTTCCATTTTTGTTGGCGTGGATGATAAAGCGCTACCTTGTCACCACTTATTGGATCGTAACCTTCAGTCTTATTATATTTGTGATTGTTGCACCCTTGACAAGAAAAAGCTAAATTATTCAGTGTAGTTTCTCCACCTTGGCTTTTGGGAATTATATGTTCGATAGAAAACGGTTGAATAGCAAAACGTAGTTGACTTCGGCAATACTCGCAGCAACCGCAAGCCCGTTCAGCAACCGCCTTTTTTTGTTGGGATGTCACTCTGTTTTCAGACAGATTCTGATGTTTTAATTCCCAAATTTGTCATTAGTACAGTTAGCGAAATACCACGAATACGCGCCAACTCTGCCAAAGATTCTATACGTTGTGCTTGCAGTTTTTCTACTTGTTCAGTTAACTGCAATAAATTTTGATGCTCCTCAACTGTTAAAGTCTCTGCTTCACGTTTAGCGATTAATTCATTGTAAAGCCTCTGAAGATCTGAGGGCATACCTTGATTTATTTTTATCAATAATTCTGCTTCTAGTTGAGGTAAATTTCTAGCTTTGCGTTGTGCTTGTAGCGTCATGACTTGAAATACAAATTGCTCCAAATCAGCTTGGCTCAATTGTTCTACAGCTTTTAGCAAATCTCCTGAGAAGAGCTGCACTTCAACTTTAACTGTTGACATTTTTTATCTCCTGATAGCTAGCTTATTGATATTGTAATTGAAGAAACTAGTAGAGATTCAGTTAAACTTTCTAAATATTGAATAGCTTGAGGTTGTCCGCGCAAATAATCAATTAAAACATTAGTATCAATTAATAATTTTTTTCTCATAAAAATTGTCTGGGTTATATCACAAACGTTCCCATTCTTTTCTGAGATTTTCTCTACTATTTAAATCTTCTCTATCTGCCCAAATACCTCGTGCTTTCTGCATTAAATCACGGCGTTTTTTTTGTTGATTCTCGCTAACAAATATCTTTATTGCTTCATGAATCAATTCATTCACAGGTTGACCGATACGTTGAGAAATTTCGTCAAGCGCATTTTGTATTTGTTCGGAGAGGGAAAGTTGAGTCTCTAGCATATGCAAAATTTATTTTTTGGGTTATTTAAAGTATATGCTGATTAGCGGTTGTTTAGGTCGAGATATGAGCATGAAGGCAATTGGTCAACAAGAACAAAAGTTGCACAATCTGGGCTTTGCTTGCTGAATGCTTCTGAATCTAATTTGTAGTTTTTATATGGTGCGTTAGGCTTTGCGCTTTGCACCATACTATGCTCGTAACTACCAACTATCAGTTGTGAGTCTGATAAATTTGACGCAACTCCTCTAGTGTAGAGACTGATTCCAACGCTTTGAGAATTGTTTTTAATAAACTCACGTCTTGGATTGCTTCGATTTCTGGTAATAAAGTTTGACCTGCTTCACCAAATTTGAGTTTCAAACCTAAGGATATACCTTCAAGTAGTCCCTCCTGTTTACCTTTTTTAATCCCCAATCGTTCGACACTCGTAATATACGGCATACTTTTAGACTCCTCAAAATTCCGAAATTCCTGCCAAAATTCTTGCTCTAATTCTTCAGGTAGGCTCATAATCCAATCGATTAACTTGAATAAGTTAATGATATCTTCCCGACTGAAGCCCAACTCGTATAGTCGTTTAGTCAACTCTAGCTTCGACTGAAGCCTTTTTGTGCGATCGCTACGGGTTTGTTGAGCTTTCAAGTGAGTCATCACTACCACTGCAAAGGGATTGCGGCTGGCTTCTAGTTCTGACCACCTCGATTGATAGTCTAACAATTTTACTATCGGAAATCTAAAGCCGACTTCACAACCAAATAACTGATAACCAAATTGATTCGGTCGCCAATTACTGCGTTCATCTCCCAGAACCGCCAACGAAGCCACCGAGCACTTGTAACAGTCATAGATGCGGTAGTTATAGATAAACATTCGTTGAGCAAAGTCGCTTTCCTCTTGACTTTGGATTTCAATGTGTACAAGTACCCAAACTTCTTTTCCTGTTTTCAGGTAAATTTTCACCAGTTTATCCGCCAATCGCCGCCCCAGTTTTGCATCCCGCATGACTTGCTGTAGTTCTTTGTCTAAGAACTCTGGTGCGTGCGTCCAATCCACCTCTCCATGAGCTTGAGGGAAAAAGAAGCGCATGAAGTCTTCAAAATATATTTGTAGTATGTCTTTCCAAGGACTATCAAATTCTGTTTGTGGGTCGCTCATCTTTAACTCCGATCGCCATATTTACAGAAGTCTTCTGTATGTAGAGTTACATAGAAATAGTTCGATGACATACATTTAGACAGCCTCTGAGTAAATTGGTCTCATTTGACACCAATTGGGTGACAAATATTGAACTGAGTGCTACAATCGCTAGCTTTTGAGGAGTCGGTGGGTACGATGATCTGGGTACAGCTTGCGCTTCGCGAACGCAAGAATGTGTATGAAACTCTACTTACGTGGTTTTTTATATAGTATTTAATTATACTTAAAAACCCGGTCTCTCACCTCTTCCCTCTGTGTCCTCTGCGTCTCTGAGGTTTAAAAATAATTTATTTAACCGCAGAGGCGCAGAGTTCGTAGAGAAAAAATTTTCAATTATGAATTATTGCGCTCTTAATGAATAAATTATTAATTCGTAATTCCGAAATTTTTAGAGGTCATTTATACAGTAAATCTTAAATTGTCAACTGTATTATGTGGTTTGGCTAGAACGAAATGACACCCAATAATTTGATGAAATGTTGGGTTTCGTTCCTCAACCCAACCTACTAAATCATCTCTTAATTACAAATTATGTCACCCTTCTCGTTCTCTAATAATGAGATTCTTGACTTCTTGAGGAATCCTATCATTGTTTAACATTTCATCTAGTAAAGGTGAGTATTTTCCTTGAGTGTATAAAATTGACACTGTTACCGCACAAATATTTGCACTTGGTAAAATATCGGTTTCTGTCACACAATCTTCTCTAACTATACAAGTGAGAAAATCAGGGTCAAACTTAGTCAGTTTGTCAAGCAATCCAATAAGAAATCCATTATTTACCTTGATAACATTTGTACAACGCAGTAAATTTCTAGTACACAAACCCAACTGCATATTAAGATGAGCATATTCTAAATTAGCAATACTTTTTAATGCTATAAACGCAGAATTAGCAATACCGTTATGAATTGTTTTGTCTTGTTTGGAGCTAATCAGACGATTGGTAAAATGAAAAATAAATTCAGCTAACTCATCTGTAATAGAGTCATTTCGTTCAATCCATGCGATCGCTAAACTATAAAACGGTTGTACAAGTTCTGGCACATTTTCCTCTTTCAAAATTTGGCAAATCTCTAAAATATCTGATTCTGTCGTCTCTCCACCAGATTCCACAACTTGAATTAATGCTTTTAAGCAGTTTTGGCGTACTCCTAAAATCTTACTATTAGCAATAGTAGAGATGAAGTCTGATGCTTTAAATTCATGTTTTTGTTCTACAAGCTGGAGGATAGCTTTACTAGCATCTAATGCTATTTCACGGCTATCATCCAGACATAAACCAAGAAGTGATGCGATCGCCGCTTTAGATTGTACATTTTCTACCTGCTGCTTGTACAATCTGACTAATGCTAGTCTGGATTCTTTAGACTTCTTGGTTGAAATAAGATAAGACTCTAGCAATGGAGGAAGATTTTGTAACCGTTTGATAACTAAGTTTAACTGTTGTCCATCGAGATGGGGAATGTTTTGTTCTAAAAGTTCTTCCAGCGATGGTTTTAGCTGAACTTCTAAAGAAGATAAATAATCTATAATTGGGATAACTTCTGTAGGAAAAATATTAGCTATTGGCATAATCCAGTTTGCCAAATTTAAGGTTAATTCTTCTGAGATAGGCTTGCGATTTTGGGCTTGATTTGTCATTCTAGCTATTAATGATAATATAAGAGATAGTTGATTCTGACTTATCTGAATAATTGGTAAATCAAGTAAACTTGATACAAGAGAATTTCCTGCTCCATGTTTGATAGCCTCGCTAAGGGCGATGAGATAACGGCGAAGTTTCTCTTTGTCGCTTTCAGGGACATTTTCTTGTAATAACTCATGGATTAATATCTTTACTAATTCCAAATCTGTTACCGCTCGATAACCGACTGCGGTTGCTTGAACTAAGTCCCAACCAGAAGCTAAGGATGCATTGAGTGCTTCTAAAAAGGAAGAGCCAAAGACCGAAGTTTTTAATTGAATTAAACTGGGTAGCAAATGTTCTAATAACTCAATGGCTTTTTCTTTCTCACTTTCTTGCTCCGTTATTCGCCGTTGAATGATATGAAAGAGAAATTCCTGCTGTAATTCAATAGGAACTCCAGGAGTGAGATACAGTTGAATAACTACCGAACGAGTGTAACTACCAAACCCAAAATAGTGCTCTTTCAGAGAATTTAATACTTGAACATCTATTCCATTTCCCCAAGTTTTGGGTGTCTTCGAGTAAGAAGTTACCAACTTACCAAAGATATTAACAGAATTTTGTTCTCGTTCGCGCTTTGAGGCGGCTTGGCGATCGCTAACAGCCAAGATTGCTTGTTCCACAGGATTTTCCGTAGAAGTTTTCATGCGAGTCAGTAACTCTCCGGCGATATCTGCTGCTTTAGAGGCTGATGTCATTCCGGCTTTGTTCATGATTTCTAAAAGCAGCGTCCACACGTTTTGAATATGGCGGTTAGGTGCGCTAGAAGCTGCAACAAGCAGTATATCTTGGTAAGCGTCACCCTGCAGGAGAGCGTTTTGGAGTAGTTGCAACAGGATGTTGGAACTTTCAGGTTCGGTGCGGGAAACCGATGCAAAAGCAACTGTACGAAATGGTAAAAGTTTTTCTTTCTCTAAGGTGTCAGCAATGCGGTAAAATTCAGCAAAGTTGACAAGATTTAGCAGTTGACGGACAACAGGCCATATATAGTGTTTTATGTAGGCGTTTTCAGGTTGCGTCAAGTGGTTCAATAGATGATGTTTCTCTTGCTCTCCCTTGGGAGTTGATTCAAACCAGCGTGCGATCGCATACTCTAAAAAGGTTTGGTGAAAGAAACTCACCCTATCTGCACCCAACTCTTGTAAAATTCCATCGCTTTGAAGCTCCTCATAAGCCAGAAATTCCGTTTCATTGAGTTGCAGTTGATTTTCGTAGACAAAATCACGCAGACGTTCATCGGAAGAATTGTACATAGCTTCTGCGATCGCCAAACAGAGATTTTTTTTCACCATTCCGATGCGGCGGTCTGGGTGTTGTTTGCGGCTTGTGGCAATTCGCATATCCCAGTACTTTTGATAGAGTTGACTAACAGTCAAGTCTTCTGGAACGTTACCATCTTCGCCAAATAACTTGCACATCAAGGCGAGTAACAACGGATTGCGAGTGATATCTGCTAGAGATTTATTGTCTGTAGAGAGTGCGATAATCTTTTGGGCGAAGTTTACAGACACTTCTGGTGTCTCAACACCAAATTCCTTTTGATAAAAGGCTCTCGCCGCTTCTTTAACTTCATCATTGTTAAACTCAGGGATGAGACATCGCTCTATACTATCGGTAAAACCTGCAAAGCTTTCGTGATGGGGTTCAAGGAAATCTCTATAGTCAGACTCGCGACAGGTAAAGACAACAGTCGTCCCGTTCTCCAATAACTGCAACAAAACACTGCGTAGCACTGGGACTAATTTCTTCTCCAAAATTAAATCCAAAGTATCAATAAGCAGTACGCCTTTACCATGCTGGGCGGTTAACCTATGAGCTATTTCTACAACAGATTGCCTAACACCACTGATTTTTTCGCCAAGTTCAACAGCAAAAGTGTCAACAGTCTCAATAAGATCGCTACACCTTACCAAAGCCACCCAAGCAGTTTCCGCTTTCTCCAGCTCGTCGTAAATACTACCAAGAATCGTGCTTTTACCATATCCAGCTGCGCCCAGGATAGGGATAACGCGGCGTTTGTTTTCCTTCACTCCGCGTTGAATGGCTGTTACGCATTTTTGTAACAAGATTTCGCGGCGAATCCGAGGTAGAATATATGGGTCAAGACCTGCTCTAGCACGTTGTGAATAACGTTTTACAGCTGCAAGTTCAGATGATATCTCCCCTTCTTTTCCACTTTCCTCCTCATCAGCGAGAAATGGCGCGGCGATGTCTTGCCAATCTAAATCCAGTCTTTCGCAAATATTGATAAACGTATAGCGGTCAATGGGCTTACCATTGAAGAATCTACTCACAGTTGACCATGATGCAAGCATAAACTCTTCAGCTAAAGCTGATTGTGTCAGTCTCTGGCGCGTGAGGGCTTGTCTGGCTCGTTTGATACCTTCTGGTGATGCGATAAGGGAACGCTTTGCCATAAACTTACCCAAAATCTGCTTGCTCTTCTTAAGTCATATACGAACTCATATAAATCAGTCAAGAACTTATATACGAACTCATATACGCACCTGCAATGATAAATATATAAGGTTTTTTCCTTAGTCCCCAGGCGGGTGTAAGCCTAGCACCTGGGTTGGTATTCTTGTCACTTTTTACTTTTTACCCAATTATGTTCACTCTAGAACATCTACTTTTTGCATGGTCTCAAGTCCGTGCAGGGAGTCGTAATGCTGGCGTGGATGGAACTACCGTAGACTTGTTTGCGGCATCTGTTAACTCCGAGTTGCAGGTGATTCTCCGTCAAGTACTACAAGAATCATACCACGCCAGCCCTGCACAAGGATTTTATGTATCCAAAAAAAACGGTGGTAAACGTTTGATTGGTATTCCTACCGTTCGGGACAGAATTGTGCAGCGTCTGCTACTTGAAGAACTGTATTTTCCCTTAGAAGATACTTTTCTAGAGTGTAGTTATGCCTATCGTCCCGGAAGGAATATTCAACAGGCGGTACAGCATTTATATTCCTACTACAAGTTCCAACCAAAGTGGATTATCAAGGCTGATATCGCGGACTTTTTTGACAATCTCTGTTGGGCTTTGTTGTTAAGTGCATTGGAGGAATTACAACTTGAACCAATTGTAGTGCAATTAATAGAGGGACAACTGAGATCGGGAATTGTCATTGCGGGAAAACCTGTTTATCCAGGTAAGGGAGTGTTACAAGGCGGTGTCCTATCTGGAGCGTTAGCCAATTTATACCTGACTGAATTTGATAAAAAATGTCTCAGTCACGGAATTAATTTGGTACGGTACGGAGATGATTTTGCGATCGCATCTAGCAGTTGGTTGGAAGCTAACCGCACGTTAGACAAAGTAACAACTTGGCTGGGAGAACTTTATTTATATCTCCAGCCAGAGAAAACACAAATTTTTGCTCCAAGCGATGAGTTTACTTTCCTGGGTTACCGGTTTGTCAAAGGCGAAGTTTACGCACCGCCACCACGACAAGTTGAACGCGAAGGGGAATGGGTAACAAACGAATCTGGTTACCCTTACTTCCGTCCCAAAGAACGCAAACTCAAGTTTGAATCTCGTCCCCCAAAGGCTTGCGATATTAGCAAACCCAGCAATTTACCCAAAGCACCAATCTCTCATATTTGGCAGGATTCTATGTCTACATTATACGTTACCGACCAAGGCGCTTACTTGAGCATACAAAATCAGCAGTTTCAAGTTTTTTATCAAAGAGAGTTGCGGATAAAGGTTCCGGTCAACCGTGTCAGCAACATTGTTTTATTTGGTTGTTGTAATGTATCCCATGGAGCCGTTTCTTGTGCATTACAGCGACGGATTCCAATTATGTACCTATCGCAAAGAGGGCGTTATTTTGGTAGACTGCAAACCGAAGGCAATGCAAAAGTTGAATATTTAATGCGTCAGGTACTCTGTTCGCAAGACCCTGAGTTTACCAGAAAGCAAGCAGAGAATATTGTCTCCGCAAAATTGCATAATTCCCGCGCTTTACTTCTCAAATTAAACCGTCGTCGTCCGTCAAAAATAGCAGCTTCTGCGATCGATTTAATTGCTGAGTTGATGGATAATTTATCGCAAGCTGATTCAATGGATGCACTGCGGGGATATGAAGGGAAAGCAGCCACCTTATACTTTCAAGCTTTAGGTTCTTTATTTACAGGAGCGTTTGCTTTTGATAAGCGTACAAAACGTCCGCCAACTGACCCCATTAACAGTTTGTTGAGTTTGGGATATACGTTATTGAGTCAGAATGTCTTCTCGTTTGTACAAGCAGTAGGTTTACACACTCATTTTGGTAATCTTCACTTACCCCGTGATAATCATCCAGCTTTAGTGAGCGATTTGATGGAAGAATTTCGGGCGCAGTTAGTCGATTCGCTGGTAGCTTATTTGATTAACTCCAACATTTTTACAATAGAAGAGTTTACACCACCCGACGAAAAAAATGGAGTCTACCTCCAACCGCATTCGCTCAAAAAATTTCTCAAACATTGGGAAGAAAAGTTACAATCAGAGATAACCCACCCCCATACAGGAAATCAGGTAAATTTCCGGAGATGTTTGGAATTGCAGGTAAGGGAGTATGTCGCTTGTTTGATGGGTGAAGTTGAGATGTATCGACCAATGATTTGGAAGTTATAATTTTGGGTAGGTTGGGTTGAGGAACGAAACCCAACATTCTCGCGGCTCCCTTGGGTAACGTTATTGCTCTACCCAACCTACAATTATCCTTAACTGAACCGTATTGAGTTATACTAAAAACGGTTTAGAAACTGACTTTCCAACAATTGTCAATAATCGTAGGGACGCAAGGCATTGCGCCCCTACAAATGCTATAAAACCATTCCGAAAAAGAACAGTTGTTAGCCGTTTACAGTATATAGTCTCTAGATCTAAGGAATTATATTAGTATATCTTATCAAAACCGTGTCATTGATAAGTATCTGAGGGGGTCAAGCAATGGCTGAAAGCCTCATTCTATCGTTGACCCCCTCAGATAACTTGCTGAATAAGGGTTTGAAGGTGGTTGGTTATGAGTTTATTGAGAAGAATTGCTAATAATTTGGCTGAAAACTTGACCCCCTCAGATAATGAGGTTTATAATTCAGTCAGGGTAAGGCTTTCACAAGTCTAGCCTTTGAACTTCTTCGGAAGTCGAACTAATGGAAACCTTCGTTTCATTCTTGATACGAAAGCTAAAGAAACTTTGAACTTCTTCGGAAGTCGAACTAATGGAAACCTGAATTTTTTTTATCAGGACTAGAAGAGATAGAAAAACTTTGAACTTCTTCGGAAGTCGAACTAATGGAAACGAGAATATGAGAATATGAGATCTTCCTACTTATGGTCTTTGAACTTCTTCGGAAGTCGAACTAATGGAAACAATCAGACTGATCTAACGAAATATCGAAAGAAACTTCTTTGAACTTCTTCGGAAGTCGAACTAATGGAAACAATTACTAAGCCAAAATAATACTCGGAACAAGAAGCTTTGAACTTCTTCGGAAGTCGAACTAATGGAAACAACTGGTTCGAGCGCTTCTAGTCTGACTCCGTTAAACTTTGAACTTCTTCGGAAGTCGAACTAATGGAAACTTTGTCGTAGTTTACACCGCTATGGGCAGTTCCATCTCTTTGAACTTCTTCGGAAGTCGAACTAATGGAAACTGCTAGAAGAATCGACTTGGGAAATGATTTCCCGAAGACTTTGAACTTCTTCGGAAGTCGAACTAATGGAAACTTTATTTGAGGAACAGTTACGTTTCCGACAAATTCAACTTTGAACTTCTTCGGAAGTCGAACTAATGGAAACACTGTTCCACTTATTTGTGCCTTGGGTTAAGGCACTTTGAACTTCTTCGGAAGTCGAACTAATGGAAACCCGAAATCTGCTTTGCATCTTTGATTTCAGGATAACTTTGAACTTCTTCGGAAGTCGAACTAATGGAAACTTTAAGTTATCTGCTTTTTGCTCACCAAAGGAGACCATTCTTTGAACTTCTTCGGAAGTCGAACTAATGGAAACTTTTTTGCATGGACTTTACATATTGATCTAGATTCTTTGAACTTCTTCGGAAGTCGAACTAATGGAAACATTAACAGTTAATTAACAGTTATCAAAAAAACAACTCTTTGAACTTCTTCGGAAGTCGAACTAATGGAAACTCTGTTCCAGAGTAAACCTTGTCTACTCCATTTGAAGAGACCTTTGAACTTCTTCGGAAGTCGAACTAATGGAAACTAGCGTTAATCCCGAAAATCCAACTAAAAAACCAAACTTTGAACTTCTTCGGAAGTCGAACTAATGGAAACGCGAGGTAGTCAGAGACTACTTTTTGGACAACTAATTTACTTTGAACTTCTTCGGAAGTCGAACTAATGGAAACTTTTTGGCCTTTCAAAAATTCTTCGTCCTGGGAAAAATCTTTGAACTTCTTCGGAAGTCGAACTAATGGAAACGCCTGCAATGCAACCTCTTTGAGAGGTAGAAAAGAAAACACTTTGAACTTCTTCGGAAGTCGAACTAATGGAAACGAAGGAGCAGCTCGCTAAGCCGAAGCCAAAACCTCTTTGAACTTCTTCGGAAGTCGAACTAATGGAAACGGAGATATCATTGGATATTCCCTGACGGTTCTCCTTTGAACTTCTTCGGAAGTCGAACTAATGGAAACTGGCATGATGTAGCTTCCACCAGAAGAAAAATTACTTTGAACTTCTTCGGAAGTCGAACTAATGGAAACTCTCCAACTCCACTTTTTTACATAATGGCAGGAAGCCTTTGAACTTCTTCGGAAGTCGAACTAATGGAAACTTTGATCAGCCACTTGCGCTGCTTAACACCACTATTCTTTGAACTTCTTCGGAAGTCGAACTAATGGAAACGCCTTTTCTTCGTAGGTTGGCCGATCAGTTTCCCCCTTTGAACTTCTTCGGAAGTCGAACTAATGGAAACGAGTAAGTTATTAACTCTCTAGCTAGTCAAATTAAACTTTGAACTTCTTCGGAAGTCGAACTAATGGAAACCAGGAAGCACAGACCCTAGGGGCGCAAAGCATTGCGCCCCTACAATGTGTCTATTTACTCCTCACGTGTTACGAAATCCCTTACCAACATCTCAACCCAGACAATGGATATCTAAAACCTCCTTACTCAGGAAATTGGTCAATACGAACAAAAGTTGCATACTCTGGACTTTGCTTGCTGAATTCTTTTAAAAGCACCATCGCTTCTGGAATCTGAAAATGGTGAGCAAGGAAAGGGAGAACATGAATACGAGCAAAAGCACTGTATTCAGAACTTGGCTGGCAATGTTCTAGAAGCAATGCTATTGCTTGAGAGTTACCAGTTTCCAGAGCAATTTTTAGCACGCTAAGTGTTTGTCGAACGTAATTAGTACGGTGCTTTATTAGTTCTTTTCTAGTACCGCAAATAGAATTCAGGTCGAAGATTTGCTCAACCGCTTTTCCTCGTGCATCAAGACCGACGACTGTTGCACCATCTACATCATCCCAGGAAAATTTCAGATGTTTATTAATATCTGTAACACCATCGGTTGGATCTATTAACAAAGGTTTGCCACTGGGAGCGAGTGGGAATTGTGTACCTTTGTGACCTGCATCATTGCATCTCTCGCATGAAAGTAAGAGATTACTCCACTCAAATGTCAAATGAATGCATCGTGAATTTCCTTTTGGGCAAAAGTGTTCGATATCCCCATATCCTGTAGTTGTCACTTTACTTTCACAGTAAGCACATTTACCATGAAATATCTGCTCTAGTAAGTCTTTAATTTCTTTGTGTCTATACTTATTCGTAGCATTTTCAACATTCTTTACAGCCTTAGCTATTTCGTCTTTTGTGGCAGAAGGATTAGCCTTAACAGTCTGTAAATGAGCTATGGCTGTCTGTAAATTAGCTAACCATTTTGCTGCATTTCGTTTTAAAACCACTGATGGTTGTTGAGGTCGAGATACAGGAATCAAGGCAAATTTGCCTCCAAAAAAGCTCTAGTTCGAGCTTCTAAACTACCAGGTTCGGGAGAACCACCAATAGGTTGTGCTTCTTTCATGAATCGTCTTAAGTGCTCGTACTCCCTACGTTCTTGCTCCATTAGATTGTCTATTTTATTACTAAGTTCGTGATAACGATTTATTTTTTCTTGAGTTTCTGGTGAATAAGTGGATTCTAAACCAAAAGCAGGGCTTCTTAGAATATAATCAGAATCGTATGCTGATATATCTTGAACTTGTTTAACCTCAAGTTCACCGTCTACCAATTCTAAGCGCAATGTTAGGGCATCGTCTCCTCCTCCCGCAGCTACCAAAGGACTATGAGTAGCAACAATAAATTGGAGTCGGGGAAAAACCTGTCGCAGCCAACCAGCAATTTGTCTTTGCCATGATGGGTGTAAATGAATATCTAACTCGTCTATTAAGACTACACCAGACGCCTGGGTTGGATCTTCCAAATCGGGAAAAGCTTGAAGTAAGCGCCAGATTAAATCTCCTGCTAAGGCTATAACGCTACGAAAGCCATCAGATAAATTAATAGTTGAAACTTTTTGCTCGTTGACTATGAATTGAATCAAACCATCAGCAGTAACTTCAGCAATTTTTGCATCTCCAGGAAGTAGCTTTTCGATAACTTTTTCCCCTACTTCTCGCATTTGTTGCGCTCTAGTATCACTCGAATTTTTAGCAATACGAAATTCTAAATAAACCATCCATCTTTCAAAAGAGCTTAAAGCGCTATCTTCATCAAATTGAGTGATGAAATTGCTAGAACGTTTTGCTGGTTCTAAACTAGGTATCAAGACTTGGCTAACTCTTGTCAATCGGCGAAAAGCTCCATAACCGACAGAAAACCACCCTTTACTGTCTGAAGCAAAAGCATTTGTTCGCAGCCAACTCAGGATTTTGGAAGGTTCTTCAATCAGTACGGGTTCAGTGTAGGTTTCCTTTTCTTTCCCTACTTGGACAGGTATTCCACCAGTCACAAAGTAAGAATAGGCAAATGTTTGCCTCCTTTTATCTTCCCCAAAACTACCTGCATCAATTTCTTCTTTGTGTAAAACAGCGCTTAATTTCCCAGGGATCGAGGGGTCGCGAACCCAACCAGTAGGACGTGGGAGAAGTTCTTTCGCAGCTTCAGGACCTGCTAAAAGCAGTGCAAGTGCTTGCAATAATGTACTTTTTCCAACTCCATTCTCACCCAGTAAAGTAATCCAAGAATAAGGTTTTGCTCTCTGACCCGTGGCTTGCTTATGAGTAAAGAATATTTTTTCTTCTCGAAAGCACTTAATGTTCGAGAGAGTAATGCTTTCCACCCACATTGTTGTTGTCCTTTAATCCCAACTATAGCAATCCTATTTGATTTGTGAGAATTGCGAGACAAGATAAACACAGTTTCCCATGAGATACCAGATTTCTTGGCGCTCTAGATTCGCTGTTTCTTAGATGAGCGATCGCTCTTAAAGCAGTGTTTCCAAACTTTTGCCCTTTCTCTAAGTACCGACGGTAAATTTCTTTAGCTTTACCCTCTCCAAATCGCTCGACTACCATAAATAATACCGTTTCTCCAAATGTTGGCGACAGATAATCCCCCCACTCATATTTAATCACCTCATTATGACTTTAAGTCTTAGTAGCGAACAAACTCTTTACTTACTACTGCTCATTCATTGGTTGGTTGGTAGTATGGCTGCAGTACTTGCTTGGTATAAAGGTCGATCTTTGAGACTGTGGCTGTTTTTAGGTCTAACTTGCGGTATTGCTGCTTTACTTGTAGCACTCGTGATGAAATCAAAACAATCGGTGCGAACTTAATTGTACAATTGTGCCTCTAGACGGGCGCAAAACCTTGCGCCCCTACTCCCTACCCCCTATCCTCTAACAACCTATTGACTTGACGATGTATCTCTGGTATATTCGCCCGTATTCTGTTAGACAACTAACAAATAACCAAATAGATGAGGCAAAAGTGCTTAGTTAAGGTTTCTTGACAAGAAAGCCAAATTTAGTGCGTTGCAAAAGAAATGACAAAAGTAAATCCTGCAATAGTTTTACTGATAATCCTGGGATTATCGGTAAGCATCCGATTAACTAGATCTCTAACAAAAGGCTCAGCACATTCTTCTGTTACGCAACCATTCAATTCACAAATCTTAAAACCATCTGTTGAACCTCAAGTCATTCCCGTTCATGCATCTACCAAAACATACAATCGCAAAACTACTAAACCGCGCCCTACTCCTTCTGAGTTACCAGATTGGGCTATTGCTAGATCGCTACCTTTCCCTTCTCGTCAGTTGGGACAAGAAGATTCAGAAGTTCATTACAATCTCAAAACTTCTCCTAATTTTAAATATAGCCCAAAGTTACAAAAAATTGTTAACGAAGCTGTGAATCTTGCTACGGAGCGAGATTTACCCAAACAAGATCTATCAATAACTTTGATAGATGCAAAAACTGGCGAAACGGCTGGACACAAACAAGATACTCCTAGGTATCCGGCTAGTGTTATCAAAATGTTTTGGATGGTTGTGTTATACGCGCAACTAGAAAATAATATCTGGGAAAGTGAAGATGACTTTACTCCCTATCTCAGTAAAATGATTAAGGAATCTGATAACGAAGCAGCTAGCTTAATTGTTGACTTAATCACAAGTACTCGTTCTAGCCCAACATTGAAGGAAGAAAAATTTAAAGCATGGAGGTACAAACGACAGCAAATCAATCGTTTTTTTCAAGAAGCAGGGTACAAGAATATTAACATTATTCAAAAAACCTTTCCCATCTACCATATAAATTTTCCAGAACCAAAAGGAAGTGAATCTCAATTACTAGGAGAGTCAATTCAGCATTGGAATAAGATAACCACACGACACGCCGCTAGATTAATTTACGAAATTTGTTACGCCAAGCAAGCTGTATCTCCAGAAGCTAGCTATAAAATGTGTGAATGGCTCAAAAGAGATTTAAACCCGAAAGTTTGGCGAAAAAACTTAGATTCAGGTTTTAATCCAGTATGGAGCTTTTTTGGGGAAGGATTATCGAACACTGATGCTCAACTTTACTCTAAAGCTGGTTGGACATCGATCGCACGAGCAGAAACAGCAATGATTGATACAGGCGAACAAGGAAAAACTTATATTTTGGTTGTTTTTTCTGGAACTTCAGCATATGCTGATGATGTTCAAATTTTCCCCAAAATTTCCCGTCTTGTTTATAAACGCATGATTTCTCAAAGTTCAAAGAAGTAATTTGTAATTATGAAGAACGTTCCGAACATCAAAATGTTATTGTCTATTTTCTGTGTTGCTGGTGGAGTATTTCTTTTAGTACGTAGTTGTAGTAATTTTGATAGAAATTCTGAGAATCAAAATTACAGAATTCAACCAGCTAATAATCAACAGTTTATTAAGTCAACTTCGGAAACAAAAGCCAATCCAAAAATAGCAAAATCCAAAGCTTCTGTAGAAATTCAGCAAAAATTGGATGAAGCAAAAGCAGAAGATTTAACAAATACAGCAAAATTTTTGGCTGGTATGCAAGTCGAGAAGAACCCAATTGCCAAGTTTGAACAAAGTAGTAACTGGCGATCGCATCAACAATTTTTCAACAATGCTTGGTCCAAATTAGAAGCCCGTCAGTTACAAAAGGTTAGAAAGTGGTCGCAACAAGAACTCAATCAAATTAATACAACCTCTCCATCTATCTTTTATCCCTTTAGCGGTCCTGATTTTTTATATGCCTATTCCTTATTTCCACAGGGAAGCCAATATGTACTAGTGGGTTTAGAACCAGTGGGTATAATTCCTAATCTGGCAAAGCTTTCGGAAAGCCAGCGAAATTTGAAGTTGCAAGAAATTAGAAGTTCTCTCTATGCAATTCTACAATTTAGCTTTTTTATGACCAATGATATGAAGGTAGATTTACAAAAACAAGGACTGTTACCAATATTATATGTATTTTTAGCACGAACTCAAAATCGCATTATCAATGTGCAATATATTGGATTAGATAAAAATGCTGAGATTCAACAATATAAAGAAGGAATGATTCCTGGAGTAAAAATTGATTTTGTTGCAAAAGGCGAGGAGCGATCGCGTATTTTATATTATTTTGCCCATGACTTATCAAATGATGGTTTAGAAAGAAGACCAGAATTTAGTCGATTCATCACCAATTTAGGTGAAAAAGTGACTTATTTAAAAGCCGCTTCTTATTTAATGTACAATGATGGATTCTCTGAGATTAGAAACCAAATTTTAGCTCAAAGCAGCCAGATATTGCAAGATGATTCTGGTATGCCTCTCACTGCTTTTTATCGTTCTAAATGGAATTTAAAGTTTTACGGTTCATATACTAGTCCCATAGGATTATTTGCAAATCGCTATCAACCAAATTTAAGAAGAATCTATCGAACTGATAAGAGTATCGAGCCTCTCGACTTTGGTATTGGCTATAAGTATGAAGCGAATAATTCAAATTTGATGTTAGCTGAGGAAATCAATTAGTACATGAATCAATAATCTATCATCCAGAAATTAAAGGCTGGATGTTTTCCTCCTATGGCTTGAGAAACGATTTGCGGGCAGATTTTTAAACCATTTTGACTGTTAGTTAAAATGACGATTCCCGTTTTCAATTCACGAGAAGCGATGGTAAAACTTTTAAATGTACCAAGATCGCCCCAATGCCAAAAAAAATTGTTACCTTCCACCCTCTCCAATCCCCAACCCAAACCCCAATCTAAAAATCGATTGATTTTAATTTGCGATCGCAACATCTCTTCTATGCTATCTCGTGTCAGTATGGAACTGTCAACTTTACCAGAACCCATCATAGCTATAAGGAATTTTGCATAATCAGTAGCAGTGGTACGCAAACTCCCGGCTGCACTCCCGCGTTTTGACTGACTCATAGGGTAGGGTTTACCTTTGCGATCGTGTCCGTCACTTGCTATGCTTTGGTAAGCAGTTCGCCATACAAGGCTACTACTGTTCATATCCAAAGGATCTAAAATCTGTTGGCGCAAATACTCATCTATAGGCTGTTGAGTAATATCTTGTACGACTTTTTGTAAATATAGATATCCTTCTCCTGAATAACCAAATTTTGTACCGGGAGGAAACTTAATTGTCAGAGGCTTGTTACCACTCCAAATAGGAAAACCAGTTGTATGAGATAACACCTTCCGTACATTAATGAGTTTAATTCTGGGATCGGAGATATAGGGTTTAGCAGTATATTTTGAGAGAGGAGCATCTAGATCGAGCTTTCCCCGTTCCACCAACTTCAACACGGCATAAGCAAATAAAGGCTTATTTAAGGAAGCAGCAGCGAATACAGTATCGTTAGTGACGGGTTTTTTAGTATATCTATTCCTAACGCCAAAACCATGAGACCAAAACAACTCTCCATTCTGAATGATTGCCAATCCCAAACCAGGGATCGACTCAGCTTGCATGAGTGCGGGAACTTGAGCTTCTAAATTAGCAATGATTTTATCTACAGAGAAAACAGAACGGTTGCGGTATAGGCTAACCAGACTGAAAGCAGAAAGACCAACGAAAGCCTTTCTGCTATAGTTAAGAAATTGTCTTCGGAAGAATACCTTGGTCATTGAGAATTGTTTACTAAGCTTTCAGCAATGATTCTCCCCCATCAATCCACACTTCGGTACCCGTGATATGGCTCGAAGCATCAGAAGCTAAGAAGAAGGCTAACTGTGCTACCTGTTCCGAAGTTCCTGGTTTGCCATCAGTTAAAGGAATCTTGCCTTCAGGAAACTCAACTGGTTCTTGAACGTGTTCTAAATCTCTTCTTTGAGTGTTCTCGTCAATACTAGTTTCAATTGCTCCAGGACAAATAACATTGACGCGAATGCGATGCTTGGCAAGTTCTAGTGCAACCATTTTTGTAAAAGCCACTTGAGCAGCTTTTGAGCAAGAATAGGCAGTTGCACCCGTATTGCTAAAGATGCGCGTACCGTTGACAGATGAAGTGATGATAACAGAGCCACCCTGTTTTTTTAAATAAGGCACTGCGTACTTCACCGTCAGAAAAGTTCCTTTCAGGTTGATATCGATTGTTTTATCCCATTCTTCAGGAGACAATTCCTCAATAGGTGCCCACACCCCATTAATACCAGCGTTAGCAAACACGATATCCAATCGTCCCCACTTATCGACAAGTTCCTGCGTGACTTGTTGCATTTGTTCTGGATTTGAAATATCGGCAACCAAAGGTATGGCTTCACCGTTGTTCTTTTGAATTTCCGCAACAGTTTCTTCTAGTTCTTCCTTTGTACGTCCCAATGCACCAACTTTAGCACCAGACGAAGCAAACAACTTTGCTGCTGCCTTAGCTATACCCGAACCAGCCCCCGTAATCAGAGCGACTTTTCCTGCTAGTTGCATAAATATTCTTATTCTTATGACAACAGCTGTGTAACATAAAAAACCCCATTAATTCATACTGCTAATGGTAGAAAGGGCTTCTCTACCTAATTACATAAGTATTTACTATCATTGGTCACTGGTCACTGGTCACTGGTCACCGGTCGCTGGTCACTGGTCACCGATCGCTGGTCACTGGTCACTGGTCACCGATCGCTGGTCACTGGTCACTGGTCACTGGTCACTGGTTGCCCAATCGCCTCTATCGTAAGAGTGATGACTTTATAGCATCGTTCTTCGATACTTCTTTCGATATAACAGCACTAGCCCCCGCTTGGAAACAAGAATAGATGACAGCTTTATTAACTACTAATGCACAATTTGAGCGAGTTGCTAAAGTCATTGCAGAGAGAGTGGCACAGCTTCTGTGTGCGTCAGTTTTTGTAATTGACCAGCATGCGATCGCAATAGCAAGTAACGATCCCAAGCTACTGGAGCTTTCCTTCGATCGCATTTGTGGAAAACTAGCTCTCAACTACCTACGCATACCATTTACTTTTGAGACGCAAGTAGGTGAAGTTATTATTGGTAAATCCTTAAATGGCGAAGCCATTTCTCCACATCTGGCACAAGGAATTGTGGAATTGGTAGTTAATCAAACAACAATTATTGATGCATTGCCCAACCAACATCAGTTTAAAAATAAGTTTATCTCTGACCTACTTCACGGATTAGCGGACAAAACAACAGTTTTTCAATACAGTAAACTTCTGGGTTTAGATCTAGCACCTCCCCGTGCAGTGATTTTAATTGATGCAAGTGATTATATTTTAGGGGTTTGCGAGACTCAACAGAAAAGACGAATAGCCTCAGTCATAGATAGTATTGTCAATTTTTTCCATCTACCCAATGATACAATTTGTGCCTATTTAGGTGATGGTGAGGTAGCTGTCCTCAAAGCCAGCGATACAAAGAATTTAGGAACTTGGGCAAATCAAGGCGATGTACCAGAACAAAGCAGTTCTTCGTGGGCAAATCTCACAGCATTAAAGCGAGCATCAGAGGCATTGGTAAAGCAGTTGCGGAAAGATACTGACACATCAATTAGTATAGGGGTCGGTCGCTATCATCCAGGGATTTGGGGATATGCTCAGTCCTATAGAGATGCACGGGCGGCTTTGTCTCTAGGTTGTCGGTTTCACGATCGCAACCAAGTTCATTGCCTAGATGGATTGGGAATTGCAGCCTTTATCGGTGTTGCAGACGAGCAAACAAAAATAGAATTGGCAACATATCTTTTAAGTCCCCTGAACCACGAACCAGAATTATTAGCAACCTTAGATGCGTTTTTTGCAAAAGATTGCTGTCCTTCTACAACAGCCAGTCAGCTATCGATTCACCGGAATACTTTGAGTTACCGTTTGGAAAAGATTACGTTACTGACTGGTCTCGATCCCCGTCGTTTTGATAATGCCGTGCAAATTCGATTAGCTTTGCTTATGCGAAGATTGCGATGATGGGTATTGCCGATTACTGTTGATTGCTACATTATACCAATTTTCTGTGAAGCCGCACATTATCTGGGAAAGGTAGAGGGCAGAGGGCAGAGGGCAGAAGGGAAGAATAAGCATTTTCTGGTAACAAGCAATACCCTCTGTTCCGTATGACCTCTGCCAATGCGGTTTAAACCGCACCGTCTATACGGTGTCTACAATCGCGCCGGGTAGGAATCCCCAACAGAAGTGAACATAGCTGCCCTCTGCCTCCAGCATAGCTGCCTTCTTCAATTTTACCCCTCGTAACCTCCTCTTACAAAAGTCCAGGAACTATATTTCCTGTTTCCCCCCTTTATAAGGGGGGATTAAGGGGGGTAAGGAGAGATGCTACAGATGGAGGTTTTTTCTATGCATCTTCGTCTGAAAACGGTATTAGGGACTTCCAAACAAAAAAATGCCCTAAAATGTATTGTGGTGCGAGCAGAGATGCCCGCACACAAGAGGCAAAAGACTATTACTCAAGTGATGGCATTGGTAACTGATACCAAATTCATCGTTAAATAACTCCTACAGCAGTCACATTGAGGTATAGACATACCGAAGCGATCGCACCTGTCACACTTTCAAACTTTAGAAGTATCTGGGACTTTTACTACTGTGTTGGTTGCCACTTCTCCTAAAAAAAGCCTACGCATTATTGAGTAATTACTAATTATTTTATAAAAAGTATATGGAATTAATAATCCTGCTAATAACTTTATAAATTCATTGTTCAAAATAGGATATTTGCTAAAATTTAGTTGAATAATTTGATGTAAATACATGATAACCATAGAAGCTTTACCAATTTCAATTAAACCATTACCAAGATAAGCTTTTGAATCAATTTTTTTAGCTAACCATTGTGTCATTATAATACCAGACAATGCTATGATAATATTAATTCCCAGAAAACCATAATTTATATACTTCATATTAAATGATAAATCCAACCAATGGCAACGCTCACTAATAATTGCTGTTACAAATATGATGACAGACACAATTACTGGTGTAGCGGTATTGATGGCTGAAAACTTAGCTGTCATATGTCCTATCCAGTAAAATGGTAGTGCCAGTGCAACTACATTAAGGCTCCAAGGAAATGAAACATTTTTCAAATACCAAAAATTTATCATTGCTAAGCAATAAAATCCTAGCATAATTTTTATCATTAACCATTTATTAGAACCAAATTTCGAGTAGAGCCAGTTGTACAACTGCTGTGTAAAAAATAAACACGTTACAAACCAAAATATTCCAAAAGAACCAGTTAAATTCTTTCCACCATATATTAAGTTAAAAGTAAATTCCCAGATTTCGTTAAAGTCATTATTTTTTCCTTGTTGCCATATCTTTAATATATATAATGCATATTGAGGGATACTCAGTAAAACTAGAAATGAACAATAAGGTATTATAAGATGAGAAAACTTTCTTTTCAAAAAAGTGAAATTATCAAATTTCTTTTGATAAAGATACCCGCTCATAAAGAAAAACAAAGGCATATGAAACCAGAAAAAATATTTTGATACTGGTTCTACTACATGACTGATAACAACAGTAATGATGGCAATTCCTTTCCAACAATCAATCCAGACAATTCTTTGAGACATGAATGATATCTCCTCAATTAATTGTGTACTATGATATTCTTGTTGCTAACTAGTAAATATAGCAATCCTATCTGATTTGTGAAAAAATCTCAGTACTGTAGTACTGTAGGGTGGGCATTTACCACTAAAAGCTTTATGTGTGCGGCATAGCCCTACCTACGTGTATACGTGTATTTCAAAAATTAAATAGGAGTCCTATATTTGAACTAGATCCGTACTCTAGGTGAGTAAATATTTTTAGATATTCTTTCTACATGAGATAATAAATTAATTAAGTAACTTTACTATCTTTTAACCCAAAGCTTTACTGATTCTTTATAAATTTGTAAATTTTAAGTGAAGTTAACAAAAAATAGTATCTCATGAAATATGAGATATAGTGCAGAACAAAAAGCTCGCGATGGAAAAGCTCGCACTACTACTATATTTCAATTGGTTGCATTTACCTGTATTTAGCATATGCTAACTGCTAACCAACCATTATTAAAGAGGTAAACTTTCAATGAAAAAACAACGAGAAAATTTAAGGTTTCCCTTGAGGTACTTAAGACAAAGTTTAGTTGTAGTATTGTTATGCTCTTTATTAAGTGCAACCTGTTCTGTAAAATCAACTGCCAATAACGACACAGCCCAATTACCTCCAAGATATACTGGATTAGCACCTAACTCACCATTCGGATTAGATTTTGGTTACAGCGATCCCAAAACTATAGGTGCGATCGCACAAGACTTGGGAGTAAAATGGGTTCGTGGTATCCAAGTAGAATTCGATCCTTGGAATGGTGACCCCAAAATTCTTAGAGATAGAATAAACACCTTAAAAAGTTATGGTGTATCTTCATTACAAACACCCTTCTATCCAGTAGATTGGAAAGAAAAAGACAAATTAGGTCCACCCAGAAATGTAGATGCTTACGTACAAAAATTCTATAACTGGGTAGCAGCTACCCATGACCTCATGCCTTACTACGAGCATTGGAACGAACCTTGGGTTGATGAGTGGGCATGGAACGGCGGTACTGCTGAAGAATATAGAGATATTATTAAACGAATTTGGAACAAAGTAAAAGCCGATTATCCCAATGTGAATTTAATTGGTGGAGGTTCTTTAGCTTATAACCGAGATGTTCTGTACGCTAAGGGAAATGACACGGGATATACCGATGGATCTGTTAACCATGCTTATGCTTTTCCTAGCTTAAGCGTGTTCCATAGTGTATTGATGCAACTGACCTTGGATAAGAAATTTTCTAAAACACAAGGTCGTGCGGGAGCATGGCAGACAGAGTTTGGTACATTTCGGGATATGTATTCTTCAAACCAAGATACTTGGGTTGCCCGTACTATACCCTCTAGTTACTTAATACATATGTTAGCAGGTTATTATGCCCAAAGACCTGTGAGAGCTTTTTGGTTTAACTGGAGCGGACATGGGATGCATGATATAGCCAACAACGATGCTGCTAAGGATGCATATAGAACTATGACTCGCATTCTAGAAGGAACGAAAATAGTTGAAGATGCATTTCCTAGTTCTAAATCAATGTGGGGAATGGTTTTTCAAAATGATTATTCTACTGATAAACGTACTAGAGCAACGTTGTTTGTTAACGCTCCTTTCTATGGCGATATAGGCAATCCTTGGGACCCCAAAGGAGGTAGCCAAGCTAAAGGAAATCTTCCTTCTAATGAGTATTCTGGTACTGTTTCCTTTGGTAATGCCAATATACAAGTTTACGATTACAGAGGAAACAGAATCAATAATTTGAACAAAATTCCTCTCAATCCTGTGGAAGTAGTATACATTATTGCAGATATGCCACCTTCACAGTTGAAGCAGATACTCCAAAATGCTGATTTTCAGTTAAAAAATGAAATCAAAGTCACGGCTTTGTCTTTATCCGGACCTGTCGTTAAAGGTCTAACTATCGATGTCAAAGTCGAGAATGTCGTCAATAAACCTCGTAGTGGAACTATAGCGATCGCTCCTCCCAAAGGATGGACTCTTTCTCAGAAGAGCATATCTTTTGAAAATTTACAACCGGGAGAACAGAAAATTATTAGTTTCCCAATAGAGTCTTTTGCTGTCAACAATGACAATAATTATGAAATTAGCTACTCGTTATCAATCAAAGGTAAATCCTCTCCTCAAACAGGTAATTGGAAGATACAATCAGCCTACGCTCCTAAAAAAACAATCAACGTAGACGGGAATTTACAAGACTGGTCTGATATTCTTGCTACAAGTATGGGTAATGGAGCGTATAAATTTAAAGTAGCATGGGACTCAAATAATTTATACTTTGCAGCAGAGATTGATGATGATAAGCACGCTCCATTTCCCCCCTTCGATCCAAGTTTTGCATGGTTTCGAGAAAATAGAGTTGATGGTGCTAAAGGCGATGATAATACAGATGGATTATTTATTAACATTGACTGTACAAAGAATAATCCCGATGACTTGCTGAAAGGTCACGTAATGTATGAAAAAGCTTTGGCTGCAGATGTCGATTACGAGTTTTTTGCCAGTTATAGTACGGGAGATAAAAGCGAGTTATGGAAATATCGCGCTCCAGGTACGAACCATCAAGGATATTATCCAACAAATGCAACTCTGAATCCACCTCTGATGAAAATGAAAGCAAGTCCATCAGGTGAATCAGAAGGCAAGATAAAATTTACTCGTTCGGGCAATAAAACAATTTATGAAGGAGCAATTTCTTTAAATGCAATTCCAGAATTAAAGTCAGAATTGAGTCGATTAAAACCGGGAGATTCTTATTTTCCTAACCTCGCATGGCGAGTTAACGGAGGAAATCAAGGGAAAAAATTCTGGACGATAGAGTCAGGTCAATGGGAAGAAGGAGGATATGGCTTTGTCCCCCAATGGCTATCAGGAGGTTTAGCAAACGGAGGACGAGTTATCAGTCGTTGGGCTTTTGTGAATTGAGGTTGATAGTTGTTAGTTGATACTAACTGTGGTCGAATTTACCCCCCTTAATCCCCCCTTGTAAAGGGGGGAAATGGAAGATTCAGTTCTTTTCCCTTTGGGGGGAAATGGAAGATTCAGTTCTTTTCCCTTTGGGGGGAAATGGAAGATCCAGTTCTTTTCCCTTTGAGGGGAAATGGAAGATTCAGTTCTTTTCCCTTTGAGGGGAAATGGAAGATTCAGTTCCCTCCCCTTTACAAGGGGAGGGCTAGGGTGGGGTAAAACTAACGCTAAAATCTTCGCCTATTAGCTATTTCAGCTTATGTGTACACACTAACCCCTAATAATGACTCCCTGTCTTACGGTGATGAATAGCAGTTAGAGCATCAGGTTTGAGTAACTTACCATTATCAACAGTTGCATAAATAACCCAATGATCTCCACATTCCATGCGCTTGCTTACAGAACACTCAAGGTAAGCAGAAGCGTCATTGAGGACAGTACAACCATTCCCTGCAACTTCTGTAGAAAAACTGGCAAATCTATCTTCTCCAGGAGCAAAGGTTTTGCGGAAGTGTTTCATATATTCCTGATGATTGCCTTCTGGTAAAATATTCAGGACAAACTTATCTCCTGGATACATCAGAGATTCAACTGCTCTCTCTTTTGCGATCGCAACAGTCAAACCAGGTGGGTTAAAGGTTGCTTGGGAAACCCACGAGCCTAACATTCCCGTTGAAACTTCTCCCTGTTTTGCCGTAACAACACAAACCGAACCCACTATCCGACCGACAGCTTGTTCAACAGGAGTAGCAGCTGGTTGTGGCATGCGTAATTTTTTAGCTTTTCTCAAGACTTGAGCAAAGTCTGTACCTGTTTCTTCACACTGTTTGAGAATGTTATCTGCAGGTTTAAACTTGACTTTTAAAGTTTCAAACCCAAATTTGTATCCCGCTTCTCGGAGTTTACCTTCAATAACATCAAAGGCTTCACCGCTCCAACCAAAAGAACCAAAGACTCCAGCCAGTTTGGAATTATTACCACTTGCTAGCACAATACCCAAAGCTGTTTGCATGGGAGTTGGGACATTCCCACCAATAGTAGGAGAACCCAGGATAAAGCCTTCACATTTTTCGACAGCGGCTTTAATCTCTTCGGGTTGAGCAAATTCACAGTTGATAGACTCTACAGCAACTCCTCCCTTAGTCAAACCCAGAGCGATCGCTTGTGCTAAAGTTGCTGTATTTCCATAAGCTGAAGCATAAAGCAAGGCAACAGTGATTTCGCGATCGGTTTGAGAACGGCTCCATGTTTCGTACTCTTGAGTCAGTTCCAACAAACCGTAGCGCACCAAAGGACCGTGAAGAGTGCCAAGCATTCTCACTTGCAGTTCGGAAATTTTCTCCAAAGCCGCTTGTACGTGACTTGCATGAGGTGCCATCAAACAGTCAAAGTAATAGCGCTGGTCTGCTTTGACAGTATCCCAATCTTCATCAAAAGCTTCATCACCACAAACGTGAGCGCCAAAAAGCTTGTTTGAATACAGAATTTGGGTTTTTTGGTCGTAAGTACAAAGACCTGCTGGCCATCTCGGGCTGGGGATAGGGAAACAGCGTAAGATGTGGTCTTTACCCAAATCCAGTGTTTCTTTCCCCCGCATCACCATGATGTTTAGCTCGTGATTGGGGAAAGTTGCTCGCAAATTTGCAGCACCAGGAAGAGAACAAACAAAAGTTAATTGCGGTGCAGCTTCTAAAAGAGCTTTTATGGTTGGTACTCGGTTGGGATTAAAGTGACCGAGAACAACATAATCCAACTGTTTTAAATCTAAAGATTGTTGTAACGCTTCAAAAAAAATCTGAGTGAAAGTTTCCGGAGGAGGATCGATAATTGCAGTTTTCTCTCCTTGGATTAAATAGCAATTGGAAGTTGTACCTTTAGACAGCGCGTATTCTATTTCAAACCGCAGCCGCGTCCAACTGCGTGCTCTCAGCGCTGTTGTGTTTGTAGCGATTGGTAAAACTTGTATATCACGAGTATTGGAATTGGTCATAGTTGAGTGAAGGAGAGATGAGATTGGGAATTGGGCATTGGGGATTGGGCATTGGGAATTGGGAACTGGGCATTGGGAATTTCTTTCTCTTATCCCTACTCCCTACTCCCTACTCCCTACTCCCTAGTAATAGTTACCTACTTTACGATGGCGAACTGCGGTCATTCCTTCGGGTTTGGAGACTCGACCATCTGAAACGGTACAGTAAATAATCCAGTGGTCGCTGCATTCCATGCTGCTTGTCACTTCGCATTCCATGTAAGCGAGAGCGTCTGTTAGGATCGAGCAACCGTTTTTAGCTGTTTGGGTTTTGACTCCAGTAAAGCGATCGACACCGGGAAGCAAGCGCTTGAGGAAGTGCTTCTTCAATTCTTGATAATTTCCTTCTTCCAAAACGTTCAGAACAAACTTACTGCCAACTTCCATTAAAGATTCAATAGCACGGTCTTTGGCAACAGCAACTGTAAATCCTAAAGGTTGCAAGCTAGCTTGTACTACCCAAGATGCGAGCATTGCTTCTTGGACATCATCTTGTTTGGCGGTGATGATGTACAGCCCGTTGCTAATTCGACCTAGAGCTTTCTCTAAGTTGACGTCAATGGATTTAACTTGCTTAATGTTGCGTTCGCGAACAAGCCGTTGACCTAAAGTTGTCCCTGCTTCTTCACATTGTTGGTATGTGGCATCAGTAGGAATGTCTTTGACGCGAATTGCGGGAAATCCTTCTTTGACGCCAAGAGTGACAAATCTTCTGAGCAGTGGATCGATGGGTTCTTCATCTGGACCGTAGCATTCAAACAGTCCAATGACTTGCTTTTCTTTTGCTACTGCTAGTAGGGAACTGATAGCAGCTTGAGCCGCAAGATTACCGCTTGGAGGCATACCAATAATGATGCCACCTGCTCTTCCTGCCAATTCTTGAATTTCTTGGATCTCGGCTGAGGTCAAATCCATCATTTCAACACCAGCCCCAGTTTTTTGGACTCCGTGAGCAATGGACTGAGCAAGACGTTCGCTATGTCCGTAATCGGAAACGTAAAATACAGCAGCAATGGTTTCTGCTTTGACTTGTCTTTGGCTCCAGCTTTGGTAGCACTCTCTCAAAACTTCAAGATTGTGATACAGCAAGGGTCCGTGTCCGTTGGCAATGATTCTAATCTTGCCAAGTTCTCCCATTTTTTTCATTGCGTTGAGCAAGGAACGGGAATTGGGACCCATGAGACAGTCGTAGTAAAATCTGAAGTCGGGTTCAATTGCCTCTAGGTTGACGTCAAAGGTGTCATCACTGCAATAGTGCATCCCAAAGGCGTCGCAGGTGAACAGGACTTGATTTTTATGGTCGAAACTAAATATTGTATCGGGCCAGTGCAAGTTGGGAGCACTCACAAATTCTATTTCGTGTCCCTGTCCCAAGTCTACGCGATCGCCACTTTTCACAATTCGCTTAGAAAATGGATCGTGAGTTAGGTTTACAGTATCAAGTATTTTTGTATCATAGCTATGCCTGATAGTAAATAGACCTAGGCGTGGAAAAGATGTAAGGGCGCAAGGCGTTGCGCCCCTACCAAAACTTTCGGGTAATACATAATTAATTTCTGGAGATATCTAGTGGTTGAATGTGGGCTGGAAGAAATTCGATCGCATCTATCGATGTGTAATTCATTTTGATATAAAAGATGGGAAAATTTGGCTTCAGCAGAATTTGACAGATAAAAATCCAGCTGAGGAGTTAGTTGTAATGGGAGTGCCAAGGGAAGATATTGTGTTAGGTCTACAACCTCCTTATAAAAGACAATACACGGATTATGGTGTTCCTTAGAATACTAATTCACTATTCTCAACGGTGACGAAAAACCTAGTTTCTTAAATTTGATTACCGAGCGTAATAATTGCATTTTTTTATGCTTTTGCATAAGATTTAACCATAATTATTCAAAAGAACATGATATAAAGTAAGTTCTGTAATCGCTACATGGCTTAGGTTTTATGGGTTCAACTGATTTTGAGTCTTGGGGCTATGCGCGAGTATCAACCGACGAACAAGCACAAGACAGAGACGCACTTCTCAAGCAAATGCAAAGGTTGAGAGATGCAGGTGTTGGAAAAATCTTTTTCGATATTGACAAACGCACCAAGCACGCTCGCAAAGGTCTTCTTAACTTAATTAAAGCAGTTCAAGAGCTTCCGATTAATCACGATATCAAATTTTTAAAATTTACTCGATTAGATAGAGTTGCAGCATCCCAAGTCATTTTTTACCAACTAATTGGTGAGCTTCAAAAGAAAAAAATTAAACCCGTTGCTCTTGATGACCCCTTCGACTTAGATTCAGTAGGAGGAGAACTAACAGTTGATATTCGGTTAGATGTAGCCAAGCATGAAGTTAAAATGTTAGGCTTGCGAATTCGGAAAGAGCGCGAACTCCGGCGTAAGGAAAAGAAAAGTCATTTTTTTGCCCCATTTGGTTACAAAATTGAAAATGACAAATATGTTTTTAATCATGACCCCTGTATTTGTTTAATTGAAAACAAGCAAGAGTTATCTGTCGTTGAAGTTGCACAACTCATATTGAAAACTTTTCATCAAGTTGGTAGCTGTACCCAAACAGCTAAAAACCTCAATAATTTCTTTGGTATAAATTTAAAATGTTCTGATAAATATACTACAAAATCAGGAGATTATTCAATTGAAGAAGATGATAGACTGTCTCAGAAAACATTAAAGAAAAAAATAGATGAAAAGTCTAATGCAGGATTGCGTTACCCATACTCAGGGTTAAGATGGACAACAACTGGCATTCGAGATTGGTTAACGAATCCAGTGTTAGCTGGTGGGACTCCTTATAGTACGGTTAAAGAAAATGGTAACAAAAAGTCTTTTGATGAGATTAATGTTTTTTGGAACACGCACGATGACCAAGCATTAATTACATTTGAACAGCACCAAGAAATTAAAGGAATTATACGTAGTAATCGTAAGAATGCATGGGCGTCACATAGCGATCGCAATCCACAAAAACTGAACATCTTCCAAGGTTTAGTTGTTTGTGCAAAATGCAATGCCAAATTTGTCAAAGTTGCGTCCTACCAAAGCAGAAAAGATAGCAGACATAAATCATACTACCAATGCACATATTACCTAAAAACTGGTATGTGTCAGCATAAAACTGCAATTACCAACTTTGACCTTGAAGACCAAATTATTGAGTTTTTGGTTAAGGAAGCACAACGCCTTTCTGTATTGGGGGAACAAAAGAATATGCTAGTGGTAGAAAGTAAAGAAATACAGGAATTGCGATCGCAATTCCAAGCCCTAGAATCCATATTTGGTAACAATCCTGCCATTGAGACAGCCAAACAGGGGTTGCGCCTGCAAATCGCTGAGTTGCTTGATAGTGGAGAAAGAAGCGATCGAGCTTTGTTAATTAGCCGAGAAAGGATTATAGCTGCATTTAGCAACAGGGATTTTTGGAAAGGTATAGAGAATCCTGTGGATAAAAAACGTTTGTTGCGAGAATGCATTATGTGTGCGGTTGTAGATGAAGGGAAAGTGGTAGAGGTTAAGTTACGGATTTAAGTCTTGAAAAACCCTACTGCCGACTTTCCAAAAATTCTGATGCAACCAACCCTTTCTGAATTGCCAGTACTGCGGCTTGAGTGCGATAAGCCGGGTACGGCTTGCGCTTCGCGATCGCGAACCTCTAACTTTTGCAAAATAGCGTGAACGTGAACCCGCACCGTACCAGGTGCAATGTAGAGAACAGATGCAATTTCTTGATTGCTTTTACCTACAGCGACTAGCGCTAAAATTTCTTGTTCGCGCTTTGTCAATGGATTTTCTAACTGTTCGGTAGTTTTTGTAGACCGTATTTCTACGTTGTTGCTTGTCTCAAAAGCAGCCCTAATTTCTGTTGTTGCTGTCCGCTCCCACCATGAAGCCCCTGCAGCTACCGAACGCAGAGCTAAAATTAAAGACTCTGAGGGAATGCCCTTAAGACAGTAACCATGCGCCCCTGCTTCAATTAACCGTGCAATTAAAGGTTTCTCAAAACGAGAAGTTAAAACTAGGATGGGTAATTGAGGATGGTGTTGCTTGATTTGGCGACAAGCTTCAATACCGCCAATTCCTGGTAATCCAACATCAAGTAACACTAAATCCAAAGGATAACGAGAAGCAAATTCTAAAGCCTGTTCTCCATCTTCAGCGTCCGCCACAATTTCTATACTGGGTTCCTGTTGCAACCGCATTTTCAATCCTAAGCGGAAAAGTTCGTCATCCTCAACTAAGAGAATTTTGAGATTATTGCTAGACATTGAGGAACTTGGTTTCAATACAACTTTAACTCTACCACCACGAGGAGAGCGATCGATAGAATTTGTTAAGAAATTCACTTAGACGCATTGCAGTTGTCATTGATACCATGCAGTTTCTTTACAAAGCTTGGAACTTTATGCTCAAAGCGATCAGACTGTTCTCATAACCTAACGAACTGTTATATAGCAATTCCCATTTTCGTGAGGTACAAGAAAAAAAGAACTAACCGCTGATAAACGCGGATGGACGCGGATAAATTTGTACTTCAGTAGACACTTACGACCCCAAACAGGAGGAGATACGGCAATGGATAAAATAGAACGCTATCGTCAAATTATTAAACAAATTCTAACTGAACACGCACAAAATAGCTCTGACCCCGATACTGTAAAGTCACAGCTAATCTTTGACAATGAAAACAACCACTACCAATTAGCTTATGTAGGTTGGCAAGGTGAAAAACGGGTATTTGGTCCTGTGATGCATTTTGATATTCAGAATGAAAAGATATGGATTCAATACAACGGGACAGAAGAAATTATTCCCGAGAGGTTAGTTGAGTTAGGTGTACCTTCCTCCGATATTGTTATTGGTTTTTACTCCCCATTTAAGCGTCAATTTACTTCTTACGCTGTTGAGTGAGAGGTCATTTATAAAGTCAATCTTAAATCGCCAATATCATATATTACGTAGTTGGGTTTCGTTCCTCAACCCAACATTGAATTGAGCAGTGCAATGTGGAGATGGTGAAAGAGCAGGTTGAAATTGAATCATAGAGAATGGAGAAATGTTAAGCAGGGTACTGATTGTATCCTCTATGCTACATCAACACCGCTCTAAAAATGGTTAAGTTGCGGATTTAGGTCAAGGAACTTTCTTCTGCATACAGCAGTTTTCTTTCCTGATGCCAGTGTCAAGAGAAGCTAAAATATAGCTGAATTCAATCAAATTAAACATCAAAGCTAGGCAGAAGAGTAAAAATGACCCTCAGTTTAAATTTACCACCAGAGCTAGAAAGCGAACTTAGTGCACAAGCCTCTCGTCTAAATCTACCGCTCTCCGAATATATTCTACGCATCCTGTCTACGAGACAAGTTATAGAAAATCCGCCACAAACTGGAGCAGAATTAGTGGCATACTGGCAAAGCGAAGGTTTGATAGGTTCAAGAACTGATGTGCGTTGAAGTCCCTAAATAGACGCATTGTAGTAGGAAGGTGTTACCCTGAACTAAAAATATGTCCTTGCAACTTAAAATCGATTATCCAGAAACTTTACCAGATGCTTTACAACAGACGCGAGAACAGTTTGAGCAAGAAGCAAAAATGGCAATGGCAGTTAAGCTGTTTGAAATGAAACGCATTTCTTCTGGCGTAGCAGCACAATTAGCAGGTATGGATAGAGTTTCTTTTTTGCTCAATTTACATCATTATGGAGTTCCAATGATTGATTTAACAGAAGAGGAACTTTTATCCGATCTAGAAAATGCCTAATACCGATAAAATAGTTATTAATACAGCACCAATTATTTCTGTGGTAGCTGCTTTGGGAGATTTAAATATTCTCCAATCTCTATACAATCAAGTTTTAGTACCTTTGGAGGTTTGTCAGGAAATACTTACAGGAGGTACTAGCGGGTTTGGAATAGCTGAATTTGAAGCTGCTTTTTGGCTGCAAAAATGGCAAACTCCTGTAAATATTTCTCCTTTTTTGCTCAACTCCCTTGATTCCGGCGAGGCGGCTGTTATTCAACTTGCTATTAATGAAAACGTCCAAACAGTCTGTATCGATGAAGCTACTAGTAGACGAGTAGCAAGATTAAGTGGTCTTTCAGTAACAGGTACTGTTGGCATTTTGTTACGTGCTAAAAGGGAAGGATACTCAATATCTATACAGCAATCGATTCAACGGATGCTTGCTCGCGGTATTCGTCTAAGCAAAACAGTCATTAATTCTGCGTTAGAGCAAGCTGGTGAGAGTTAGAATTGTACCGATATCAGTTGAATCTGTACTGGGGGAACAAAATAGTACACCTGTGGTAGAAAGTAAAGAATTACAAGAATCGCGATTGCGATGCGATCGCTGACAGCTGGGGCTTTGCCTAGGCTGTTGATTCTGTGCCTTTTTTGGGAAAAAAGTTCATGCAGTTTTTGTGTCGTCATGATTAGCCGAAAACAACTGTTTTCGTTTTGAGAGCGTCGATTGACCAAAAACTTCAGCTAGCCATGCTTCAACGCTTATCGCGTAGCAGTCCATACCCAACCATGACCGCCCCTTATTCTCTAATGAATGTAAAAACAGCAATCGGAAAGTACGGAAAAAGTTAAGTGTGGATATCAACCAACAAAAAGAACAATTTAGCAATACTTACTTACAAGCAGTAATCACCGTTGCTGGCTATTCACTGTACAAACCGTTTGTAGATGATGACAGTGTAGACTGGGGAATCGCAGCTAAAGGGGGAGCGGGGATAGTTCAGGCACCAAGATTAGAATTACAGTTAAAATCAACATCTAGAGATGTCCTTGACGATCAAGTCATCCGTTACCCGCTTATAAGTATTTAAAACTTAATTTTAAATGGTTATGCTACACCAAGAATATTGGTTGTAGTTATAGTTCCCGAAAACCTTCAGAACTGGTTAAAACAAACAGAGGAGGAGTTATGTTTAAGACACTGCGGGTATTGGCTATCCTTACGGGGAATACCACCTACAATAAATACTACGAATGTTACAGTAACTATACCCAGAACTAACCAATTTACAGTTGCTGCCCTTCAATCCATCATGCTCGGTATTAGTCAAGGAGTCAAGCCATGAAAGTTATAGTCCGGGATGCGGAAATTTTCAAAAATATCGAATTAGAACAATTAAGAGATTACCTGCAATCAACTGGATGGCATCTTGACCGCCCATTTCTAGATAATGCCACGATTTGGTTAAAACAGGAACCACAACGAGGGGAGTTTGAAGTTTTACTACCCAATAGTCAAAATTTGGGTGATTATGTCACACGCATTAGTGAAGCAATAGAAATTCTGGCAACTGTTGAAAATCGCTCACAATTGAAAATTATTGGTGAACTCATCACTAATTATCCCAACATCACTATTCAAGGTTTAGTAACACAAATTACGTCTCCTAATGGTGATACAATAAGCGGCGATATTACACTATTTGGCGTAGTTGTTGATAAATTACGTCCAGTCAACACCACACTTCGAAACCATGAATATATTCTTGCGATTAAAGCATATACTGAACGGTTAGCAGTCCTATGTACGGGTGATTTAGTTAAAGAGAAGAATACACTTATTCTGAAAAACCCCCACCAATTTCGTCTCGACCAACCACACCATTAACTGTTGTCGGAGTTGCTATGACAAATTATACATCATTACCATAACCATATAAGTGCTATTTTTGCAGAATTTGATAAAAATGTTCTGATACTCGTAACGCTTCAAAAGAAAGGGCTTCCAAAAATTCAACAGCCTTTACTAAAGATTCTCCTGGTAATTGTTTAAGTAAAGCGATCGCTCTCTAACAAATTTCTGTATATACAGCCATAGGAAACCTAATCTCGGTTGCTTTTAGCTCTGAATTATAGCCATATTATAGTGCGATCGCTTACGACGGAGCAACAGCCCATTCAAATTTTGTCCATATCATGTCAACTTAAGTATCTACTTTCCCCAATCATTAAAACTCGTATCCCTTTGCTACCCAATAATGCCAGTCAGCTATGGCTTCTGCCGTTTCCTCATCAACATCTATTGGTTTAATTTCAGATAGATGTGCGGAAAAAATATCGTCAACGGTTCTCTCTTGATATCGCACCTCTACAAACATATCGTGCAAACAATCATCTTCTGGCGACATTTCTATGACCTCAACATCTCTTCCTTCTGGACGCTTACGGCTTATCCACTTGGCTTGGAAGGGAAAATGAAGTCTGTCATCAAGGTAATAGTACCATCCCATTGCCCGTTCTTCTTCATGGTATGCATCAACAACGGCTTCCATATGGATACGTTCTTCTCAGTTTTCGTCTCGTTCAACCTTGGACATAAATTTGCTCCTATTAAGGTTTTTGAGTTTGGTAAAGTAAGTGCTTATCGTGTTTCAAGTCGAAAAAGTATCTGTGCTCTAAATTTACCTGAATTTGCTTCTTTACGATCTGTTTTTTTAGCCTGAAAGTCACTCATTTCAGATAATACACCTGACATTTCCCAAAAATCATGGATAAATCATAAATTTTTTACTGAAATTTCCGAATCAGGTGAAGTATTAGTGTATTTATACAAGGTAATCAGCATTCATACTAATGGCTAATTCTGATATATGATTCTGTAAACGAATATGCAAAAGAGAAAAGTTGGTTTTGCCTTTCTAATTACATTACTAGCAAGTACGGCAGCACCGTTAATAGTGAGTTTGCCAGCTGTATCTGTCTCTATGCGGGTAGCCGCTCAAACCACAGACAACCGCAAGCAAGAAGCAGACAAATTATTAAAGCAAGGTAACCAACAGTTTAAAACCAGCCAATACAAAGCGGCATTGAATTCTTACGAGCAGGCACTGAAAATATATCAAAGCATTGGCGATCAATTAGGTGAGGGGAATTCTCTGGGTAATCTGGGAAATACTTACTCTTCCCTCGGAGAGTACAAACAAGCCATCAAATACTACCAGCAACATTTGGAAATCGCCCATGCTATCGGCGATCGGTATGGTGAGGGGAATTCTCTGGGCAATCTCGGACTTGCTTACGACTCCCTGGGAGAGTACAAACAAGCCATCAAATACCACCAACAGAGTTTGGAAATCAAACGCGCCATTGGTAACCGATTAGGTGAGGGCGCAACTCTGGGCAATCTGGGAGTTGCTTACTCTTCCCTCGGAGAGTACAAACAAGCCATCAAATACCACCAGCAGAGTTTGGAAATCGCCCGCGCCATCGGTAACCGATATGGGGAAGGTGCAGCTCTGGGCAATCTGGGAAATGCTTACGACTCCCTAGGAGAGTACAAACAAGCCATCCAATACCACCAGCAACATTTGGAAATTGCCCGCGCCATCGATGACCGTAATGGTGAGGGTGCTTCTCTGAGTGGTTTGGGAAATGCTTACAATTCCCTAGGAGAGTACAAACAAGCCATCCAATACCACCAGCAACATTTGGAAATCGCCCGCGCCATCGGTAACCGTAATGGTGAGGGTGCAACTCTTGGCAATCTGGGACTTGCTTACCGCTCCCTGGGAGAGTACAAACAAGCCATCCAATACCACCAACAAAGTTTGGAAATCGCCCGCGCCATCGGTAACCGTAATGGTGAGGGTGCAACTCTTGGCAATCTCGGACTTGCTTACTCTTCCCTGGGAGAGTACAAACAAGCCATCAAATACCACCAGCAACATTTGGAAATTGCCCGTGCCATCGGTGACCGATATGGTGAAGGGAATTCTCTGAATAATTTAGGGCTGAGTTATCTGAATTTTGGACAATCAAAACCAGCAGAACAATATCTCCGCGATGCCATCACTGTTTTGGAATCTCAACGCGAACGACTCGGTAACAATCACACTTTCAAAGTTTCTTTGTTTGATACCCAAGCTCATACCTACCGCCTTTTACAACAAGCTCTCATCGCTCAAAAACAATCTGATAATGCTTTGGTCATTGCCGAACGCGGTCGTGCTCGCGCTTTTGCCGAATTAATTATTGAACAACAACAACTCTCTTCTTCTCCTCCTCCCAATCTTTCACAAATCCGTCTCGTCGCTAAACAACAAAAAGCTACGATTGTCTACTATTCCATTGCCTGGAATCACCTCTACATCTGGGTGGTGAAACTCAATGGTGAAGTGGTCTTCCACAACGCTGACTTAAAAAATAAAAATTTAGGCACCTTTGCAGAGGATACCCGTAGTGCCGCAGTTAACCTCGCGGAAGGGAATTCTCCACCACAAAGTGTCGCTGACGAGTTGATTACTGGCTGGGTTCGTCAAACCCGTTCTGCGGTCGCAAAAACGGATGATTCTTCATCGGCTCCATCATCTGATGGTGTTCGTCGCCCCAGTTGCAGAGGGAATCTCTGTTTGCAACAGATGTATTCGTTACTGATTCAACCCATTGCCAAACAACTACCAACTCATCCTGATTCCCGCGTCATTTTTGTCCCCCATGAATCGCTGTTCCTCGTTCCCTTTGCCGCTCTCCAAGACCAAAAAGACCAGAAATTCCTGATTGAAAAACATACCATCGCCATCGCACCTTCAATTCACGTTCTGCAACTGACTCATCAAAAAAAACTAGCATTAAAATCTCGACCATCGACAAAAACTGACTCAATGATGGTTGTCGGGAATCCGAAGATGCCAAAAGTTCCTTCCATCAATGGTGCAACTCCCGCGCCACTGGAATCTTTACCTGGAGCACAACAAGAAGCTACTACTATTGCCCAAATGTTTCAGACTGCGCCATTAACTGGCGATCGCGCCACAAAAGCTGTAGTCACCAAACACATGACTCAGGCGAACTACATTCATTTTGCCACACACGGCTTATTAGAAAATTTAGGTGAACCGGGAATTCCTGGTGCTGTCGCCTTAGCGCCTGATGCTCAAGATGATGGTCTGCTCAGTGCGGATGAAGTGTTAAAGATGAAGCTCAAAGCAGAATTAGTGGTCTTAAGCGCGTGCGATACTGGCAGGGGAAGAATTACTGGAGATGGAGTTATTGGTTTACCACGTGCATTTATTTCTGCTGGGACACCAAGTATTGTAGTTTCTTTATGGCGTGTATCGGATGAATCGACTGCCTTTTTCATGCCAGAGTTTTACCGACAGTTAAAAGTACACAAAGATAAAGCCATTGCACTCAGACAAGCAATGTTAACGACGATGAAGAAGTATCCTCATCCCAGTGATTGGTCTGCTTTTCTACTTATTGGTGAAGCTGAGTAGTTGTTTTAAGGAGTTGAACGAGTGCAACAAAAAGTATTACTATTAACAGCCATTCCTCGTGGTCTACGCTTAAACAAAGAAATTCGAGAAATTGAAGAAGCCTTCCGACGAGCTGCAAAACGAGATAACTTGGAAATAAGTTTGAGAACAGCTGTTCGTCCCCAAGATATTCGCCGAGCGATCGCAGAGGAACGTCCTTCTATTGTTCATTTCTGCGGTCATGGCTTGGAGGATGGCAGTTTAGTATTAGAAGATAATGAAGGGAATAATAAGGAAGTTACACCAGAGGGATTGGCGCAACTCTTTAAATTACATAAAGATTACGTAAAGTGCGTACTGCTTAATGCTTGTCACTCCGCTCAATCTGCTACAGCTATCCATCAATATATTAATTGTGTCATTGGCATGAACCAAGCGATTCAAGACCAAGCTGCGATCGCGTTCTCTCAAGGTTTTTATGATACTTTGGGTTATGAATATCCAGATAATAATTTAAATATATTCCAAAGAGCCTTTGACGAAGCATTGGTGGCACTACAGCTAGAAAATATTTCTCAGGGGCAAATTCCTGTTTTAATGCTTAATCAACCATCTACTCCTTTACCTGGGAATGATTCTCTCATGAATAATCCCCCAATAGAAACCAACCAGGAACTCGACGACCGAGATATGGAAACTTTACGGGAGCTTTTACAACTAAGCGGACGAGCTGCTGCTGATAGACGCAAGGCGCTATGTATCGAAATTGGCATCAATTCCGGAGACTTGAGCGCTATCTGGATACTAGCTGAAAATGACTTTGCTGTTGAACTTGTTGATTTATTGCAGAAACGGAAATTACAAAGCTCAATTTATAAACTTTGTCAAAAATTAGCATCTGATTTTAAAGGGGGAGGATATTATTCCAAATTAAGAGCCATTATGGCTAAAATTAATCCTGAATAGTTTGATTTAGTGAATACACGTACATCTTAATCAGAAATTAATATGTCTCTAGAAGACTTAGATGATTCGGACATCAAAACTCTGAGAGAACTTTTAGAATTAAGTCGGCGTGCCGATCCAGATCGGCGGAGAGCTTTATGTATAGAAATTGACATCGATCCAGCAGAATTCAGTGCTATCGGGACAATTAGCACGCATGATTTTGTCGTAGAACTGATTGATTTATTACAAAAAAGAAAATTAGAAACTGCCATTTATAAACTTTCTCAAGAGTTGCAGTTAACTTTTCAAGGAAGTAAGTACGTATCTCGATTAGATGCTATTGTTCGTAAAATTAACAATGAACACTATGTCAAACTAGATAATGTAATAACATCTACTTCCTCACCAATAGAATCCTTAAATTTTCTCAATACGGAAATCTCTATACAAGGAAATTATCTTCATATTTTTTTTAAAGTTAGAGAACTTTTTCTGAGATTTTTAAAAAGCGGATCGAGTATAAGAAAAGCATTTATAATAAGTTTAATTGTTACTAGTGGATTAGTAGGGGTACGTTTTTTTGCTGTATTGGAGTGGTTGGAATTGAAGACTTTTGACCACCTGATGCAAGCAAGATTATTAGAAGAGAAAGAAGATAATCGCCTTGTCATTGTAGCGATCGCAGATCGAGATATCCTAGAGCAGGATAAAAGAAGAGAAAAGGGATATGGGAATTCCTTACGAGACCCCTCTCTAAATAAACTTTTAGCTATTTTAGAACAGCATAAACCAAGACTGATTGGACTAGATTTGTACCGCGCATTTCGTGCAGATTCTGCAATACCAGATTTAGTCAATAGATTGCAACAAAAAAATATAGTAACGGTCTGTAAAGTACCCGCTACCGACGAAGAAGGTAATACTATCGCGCCAGGAGTCCCTCCAGCACCAGAGATTGTATCTTTAGAGAATGTTAGAGAAAAAGTTGGTTTTAGTGATTTTGTGACCGACACTGATGGTCATGTGCGTCGTCATTTAATGGCTCAAGATATAATTCCAGGAACTGAGTGTCGAACAAAAGAGTCTTTTAGCTTGTTGTTAGCACGACGCTATTTGGAACAAGAACAGGACAATAAAAAGTACAAAGCTATTATTCGCGAAGGAGAAAATCCACGCATAGGTAACTTTACTTTTCCTGTAGTACAATCTTTTACAAGTGGTTATCAGGGCATAGATTCTTCGGGTTATCAAGTCTTACTAAATTATCGAGCAACTATTTCGGGCAAAATTGCCAAAGTACTAACCCTTGAAGACGTTTTCAACAATAAATTTGATGGTGAAGAGATCAATGACAAAATTGTATTAGTTGGGAGTTATGCTTATCAAGAAGGACCCCGCGATGAGTGGTCTACACCCTATGGTACTATGAATGGTGTCACTGTACACGCACACATGGTCAGTCAAATTCTTAGCACTGTACTTGATGGGCGGTCGTTATTGCGCGTCTGGTCACAGGGTATAGAAATAATTTGGATCGGTGTTTGGTCTTTCTTCGGTGGGTTCTTGGTCTGCTACTGGCGTTCATTAAAGACAATAGGCTTAGTCATCACTGCCAGTATTTTGGTTTTATACATTATCTGTTTAATGAGTTTAACTTTTGCCAGTCTGTGGATTCCTTTCATACCAGCAGGAATAGCATTTACCATCACTAGTTCTGGATTAATTTTTATTCGTTATCTTTCTCGGAAACACACTTAATTTTTATTAAAAAATTATATGAATAAACAGACATTAGCTAAAAGTACGATTGTTTTAAGTAGCATTTTACTTTTATCGTTGACTCACTCTCTATTTTTTCTTTCATCAGTCCAAGCACAAAACACCAAAAGTAGACCTAACTTAAGTGAAAGAGTGAAACGCTTTTTCTTCGGTACTCGTCCGGGTGGCGTAGCTAAAGGTCGTAAACGGGGAGGTGCTGTACGCGGTCCATGCAGACAATTAAGCCAACAAATTATAGCTTTAGTACCATCGACAGACAATGGAGTTCCTTTTATCGAGCAAACCATTAGTCAACGCCCAACTTTTTGGTTTTACATCCCTCGCTTACCCATTGAACAAGTAAAAGCAGAATTCTTGCTGTTGAATGAACAAGGCAAAGAGATTGGTTCTGAAATCTTTCCTTTGCGATCGCAACCAGGGATTATTCGTCTGCAAATGCCAAGCAAGATACTCCCTCTTGAACCCAACAAGACTTATCGATGGGCTTTTTCCGCTATTTGTAATCCTGAAGACCGATCTGCTGATGTCACAGTCAACGGTTGGTTAAAGCATACTGCTGCTGATAGTAACCTCAATCAAAGATTGAAATCAACATCTGGTAGGGAGCAGGTCTTTGTGTATACAGACAGCCAACTATGGTATGAAACATTAACAAAATTAGCAGAATTACGGCAGCAAAATCCACAAGATGTAACAATACAAACAGATTGGGCGAATGTGTTGCGATTAATGGGCTTACCTGAAGATGCTCCCAAGACTTGGACAACTTATCCTCTTCCTTCCAATGCTGATACAACATCTAGATAAAGTAGCTGGGGAATATGCAATATGCAGGTGAGAAAAGTTGGTTCAGCGTTTCTGATTGTATTGCTGTCAAGTACGGCAGCTCCGTTAATGATGAATTTGCCAGTTGTATTGGTGTCCATGCGAGCAGTCGCTCAAACTACAGACAACCGCAAACAAGAAGCAGATAAACTTTTTAAGCAAGGTAACCAGCAATTGAATACTAGCCAGTTTGAAGCGGCGTTGCGTTCTTACCAACAAGCACTGAAGATTTACCAAAGTATCAAAGACCGACAGGGTCAGGGGGCATCTCTGGGAGGTATGGGGCTAGCTTACAATGAGCTCGGAAACTACAAACAGGCGATTGAGTACCATCAGCAGCGATTGGCAATTGCAAGAGAAATTGGCGATCGACCAGGGGAGGGGCGATCTCTAGGTGGTTTGGGAAATGTTTACTACTCACTTGGAGACTACAAACAGGCAATACAGTACCATCAGCAGAGGTTGGTCATCATAGGCACAATTGACAAAGAAGGAGAGGGGCGATCTCTGAGTAGTTTGGGAAACGCTTACTATTCACTCGGAAGCTATAAACAGGCAATTGAGTATTACTTGCAGAGTTTGGCAATTGCAAGAGAGATTGGTGACAAACAAGGTGAGGGTTGGTCTCTGGATAATCTAGGAAATGCTTACACCGGACTTGGAAATTACAAACAGGCAATACAGTACCATCAGCAGAGTTTGGCAATAGCAAGGAAGATTAGTTACAGACAAGGAGAGGATCGGTCTCTGGGTGGTCTGGGAAATGCTTACGCGGGACTGGGAAATTATAAACAGGCAATACAATACCATCGGCAAAGTTTAGCGATCGCAAGAGCGGTTGGTGACCGACTTGGAGAGGGAAAATCTCTAAACAATTTGGGACTAGCTCTGCTTCATTCTCACAGCCCGCAAGCTGCCGAAACAAATCTCCACTCTGCAATTACAGTTTGGGAATCCCAAAGAGCTAGCTTAGGTGATAACGACGCTTTTAAAGTCTCTATCTTTGAAACCCAAGCTGATACTTACCGTCTGTTACAACAAGCCCTCATTGCCCAAAAGCAAAATAATACTGCCCTCGAAATCGCCGAACGTGGTCGCGCTCGCGCTTTTGCTGAACTGATCGTTCAACAGCAACAACTCTCATCTTCTCCTGTCCCAAAAATTCAACAAATCCGCCTTGTTGCCAAACAACAAAATGCCACTATCGTCTACTATTCCATTGCCTGGGATGATCTGTATATCTGGGTGGTGAAACCCAATGGCGAAGTTGTCTTCCAAAAAACTAATCTCAAAGATAAAAATTTAGGCACTTTTGCAGAGGATGCTCGTATTGCTGCTGCAACCCTGGCTGAAGGGACTTCCCCTCAACGTAGTTTGGTTAACGATCTCATTACTCGCTTGATTCGTCAAACCCGCTCTTCTGTCTCTAAAACGCATGATATCCTATCTACTCCATCATCTATTGAGAATATTCGCCATCCCGCTTGCAGAGGGAATCTCTGTTTGCAACAGATGTATTCGTTACTGATTCAACCCATCGCTAAGCAACTGCCTAATAATCCTGATTCTCGTATCATTTTTGTTCCCCATGAATCTCTGTTCCTCGTTCCCTTTGCCGCTCTCCAAGACCCAAAAGACCAGAAATTCCTGATTGAAAAATACACTATCTCTATTGCTCCTTCGATTCAAGTCCTGCAACTGACTCATCAAAAAAAATTGGCGTTAAAATCTCAACCATCTACTAAAACAAGCAACGCGATGATGATTGTGGGGAATCCTACCATGCCAAAAGTTCCTGCCACAATTGGTGCAACTCCTGAACGATTGGAATCTTTACCTGGAGCACAACAAGAAGCCACTACCATTGCCCAAATGTTTGAAACTCAGCCCATTACTGGAGATCGCGCCACAAAAGCTGTAGTCACCAAACAAATGACTCAAGCGAACTACATTCATTTTGCCACACACGGCTTACTCGAAAATTTAGGTGAACCGGGAATACCTGGTGCTGTAGCCTTATCACCTGATGCTGAAGATGATGGTCTGCTCAGTGCGGATGAAGTGTTAAAGATGAAGCTCAAAGCAGAATTAGTGGTCTTAAGCGCGTGCGATACTGGCAGAGGTAGGATTACTGGAGATGGAGTTATTGGCTTACCGCGTGCATTTATTTCTGCTGGGACACCAAGTATTGTAGTTTCTTTGTGGCGGGTATCGGATGAATCGACTGCCTTTTTTATGCCAGAGTTTTATCGGCAGTTAAAAGTACATCAGGATAAAGCCATCGCACTCAGACAAGCGATGTTAACGACCATGAAGAAGTATCCCAATCCCAGTGATTGGTCTGCTTTTTTGCTGATTGGTGAAGCAGATTGAAAAAAGCTCTGACATTAGGCTACGTTGCTATGTGTAGGCAAGAACTCGTTAATTAGCACTTGTAAATTGACCTGACGAAGTTGAGCCAATTTTATCAATGCTTCTGCACGTTTAGCATCTTGTTGCTCAACGCGCTCAATATACGTTAGTAACTCTTTATACTCTGTGTCTGTAATGGCTCCCATCTCGTTTCGCTGACGCAGGTAAGCCAATCTATCTTGTTCTTCAGAAGACAGACGGCGTTGAATAATTTGAAGCAAAGCGACTTCATCAGGTGAGGACTTTGGTGATTTCGATACCTGTAGCGCCTCGTGAGAAAGGGTTTCCAAAAATTCAACAGCCTTTACTAAAGATTCTCCTGGTAATTGTTCGAGTAAAGCGATCGCTCTCTGACGAATTTCTGTAGGTACAGCCATAGGAAACCTAGTCCGGTTTGCTTTTAGCTCTGATTATAGCTATAAAAATATTTACCCGAATCATCGTGAAGGTCTTCCTCCAACAACGTTCTTTTTCCAAAGCTCGCCCAAGGTATAATCCTTAAGCCATTCCTCCAACTCGTGTTGATTCAGCCTGTGAAATAATGATTTTCCTTCATTACGGTCTACTACAATAATATCATTTGCATCAAATTCATTGAGCAGTTCTACTGATTGGGTTGAAATTATTACTTGTTTGGGGGTACTCCGTATTAATGATGCTAAGATGGTGATGGCATAGGGATGAAGACCCAGTTCTGGCTCATCAACTAGAATTGTCTCTGGCTGAAGCTCTTCAGGTTGCAGGAAAACGGTTGCCAGACACATGAAACGCAGCGTACCATCTGAAAGCAGGTGTGCCTTGAATGGAATATCTTGCCCTCGCTCAAACCATTCTAGTTCGATAACTTCTCTGTTTTGTGGAGAGGAACGCAGGTAAAAGTCTCCGAAAAACGGAGCAACAAGCCGGATAGTTTTGACGATTTTCTGATAGGAGGCTGGGTTGCGATCGCGCAACAGATACAGAAAAGATGCAAGATTACGTGCATCAGTCCGTAGGTAAGCATTGTCATTGATACCATGCGGCTGCTTGACATAAGCACTGTCACTAGTGTCATGAAAATGATAAACCCGCCACTGCTGCATAGCAGACAAAACATACTCGTCAATTCCTGTTCTTGTATCAACGAAAGCTTGTGTCTCAAAATGTCCCCTACCTATTTCTCGCTCACCACTCACATTCCACCAAAAGGACTCCTTCGCAAACATCAGACGATTATCCTGGGTTGGTTCTAAAGTGGCGAAGTACCCATTATTGCCAAAGTATAACTGAAATTCTAGTTGTTCTGTTGTTTTGCGCCCAAAATATAATAACGCATCTGGTCCTCCCTGGCGACTGACAAAAACTTGCAGGTTGCGTTCAAGCAACTGCTGAATCATCCGAAAAAAACCGATAAAATTAGATTTACCCGCACCGTTCGCTCCAATTAAAACGTTTACTCTAGAAAGTTCAATTTCACACCCTGTAATAGATTTAAAGCCTTTTAAAACCATTCTTGATAGTTGTTTGTTTTCATTCGTCTCCGTCATGAAAAAGCCTCCCTATATACAGGCTTTTAAGGTACTAATTTTAGTTATAATAATGTATAAATTTTATAAAAACAAGAAGAACTCTTTATATTGTAATGTCATACAGCGATTTCAAAACTCTTGATAAAGCAATTAATGACCTAAACCTTATTCTTGAAGAAAGTCATAGTCTATTTGCTCAAGTTCCTCCAATTCAACCATCTCAACGATTAAAAGAAGCTCTAGAAGAAACCCTAGAGCTAGCTACTAATATCAGTACTGAAAAGGCAAGGTCTGAATTAATTATCACTCCGATTCTTCTAGAAATTAGAAGAATGTTTCCAGGCAAAATTGGTTATTTTTCAGGAAATTCATTTAACGTAGATGAAAGTAGAGGACTGAATGGGGTCTGTGATTTTATTTTGACCGCCTCAGATAACCAATTGTTAATTACGGCTCCAGTTATGACAGTCGTTGAAGCCAAAGATAATGACATTAAAGTGGGTTTAGGACAATGCGTAGCTGAAATGGTAGCTGCTCAAATCTTTAACGATCGCAAAGGACAATCGACAACAATATATGGAGCAGTATCAACTGGTACATTGTGGAAATTTTTAACACTCGAAGCACAAATCATCAGAATTGACAGGACAGAATACTTCATTGCACAACTTGAAGAAATTCTTGGAATTTTATCCGAACCATTTAGGAAATAAAAGTACATCAGTTGCGTGGTTGTGAATGAGGAGAAAGTGGTAAAGTGGTAGATATTTGTACTTTTTTTGCTTCGAGGGCTGCTTGTCGAGCTTCATATTCGCATACTAAACGCACAATCATTTCAGCGATCGACTCAATTTCATCAGCACTTTGCATAATATCCAATCATTGATTGCAATTCAAAAATAAGCATTTGTCAAAAGATGTGCTGTAGCATGAAGAGCGATCGCATTCTCTAAAAATGTTCTTAGCGAGCCAATTACAAAACTTTTCTGAAACTCCTTTTCGTCATCAGCATTCTGAAATGTAATAGAATTACTATCTATATTCCAAGCAAAACATAATACAAGTAATATATAAATTGTTTTTAAAAAAATATTTTCTTTTTTAAACCATATTTGTTATATGAGACTCTTATTCGATTGCTGAACTACACATAAGAGAGCAACATTACAGACACAAGCTTTGATTTCTTGTAGTCCGCATTGCGCTCTCTTTATTTGTGTTGAACATCCTCTTAAAATCTTCCATAGACTACCATAATACTTCATATAAAAGTTAAGTTTTGATTATCAAGAGTTTATTTTTTAGTTATTAAACACACTAAAGTTTTTAAGAAAAAAGAAAAGAAATATTGTAAGTTCTGGTGATAAAATCTGCATAGATTTAAATAAATCTATGCAACATATATAGCTCACATCATAATACGCATCTGTATAGCACTGAAACTCACGTTGAGAAGGAGCGACTATGTTCTCTATCGCGAAATGCAATAGAAAATTGCTTGAATGGTTGAGTATTGGTTTTTTCGTAATGACTGTCATTATTTATCCCGCTTTATTAACTCCCGAACAGTCATCCAATGTATCACTAGTAGAAGTTAACACCAGTATACAGACAGCGAAGCCTCTAGATGTTCAACCAGCTATCAAATTTGATATTGCTCAAGCTGCTTATGCATCTAGTGGAGCATCCAAAAGCGAAGGGAAATCAAAAGCCATAAACTTCTTTGCTATGGCTATGGGTGCCTTGGCAGGTTTGGTACTATTTATTTACGGTGTAACCCGCCTCTCTGAAGGACTAGAAGAGATCGGTACAGACCGGATGAAAGGTTTCTTGAGCAAATGTACGACTAATCGCTTTGCTGGAGTTCTAACAGGAGTTGTTGCTACAACCGTACTCGAATCTTCCTCTGTGACCATCATCATGGTAATTGCCATGGTCAGTGCTGGAGTACTGACATTTGTACAGTCTCTCGGTGTGGTTCTGGGTTCCAATATTGGCACAGCAGTGGGCGCACAAATTATCTCGCTCAACATCGAGCAGTACGTCCCACTACTGATGTTTCTAGGAATGTTAATGCTGTTCATTGGCAAGACAAAAGTACAGAAAAATATTGGGATTATTCTGCTAGGTTTTGGCTTAATGTTTTACGGTCTGGAAGCGATCGATGAAGCCATGAAGCCGTTCAGAAACTATCAGCCTTTCATTGACTTGATGCAAACTCTAGGAAAAAATCCATTGCTAGGTGCAGTCGTTGGGGCGATTTTTACGCTGATTATTCAATCTTCTTCTGCTACAGTGGCGATCGTTATTACCTTAGCAAGTTCTGGTTTAATTTCACTCCCTGCAGGTGTTGCCATCATGTTGGGTGCTGAAGTTGGTACCTGTGCTGATACCCTATTGGCTACTGTAGGGCGCGGTCGCTCAGCCTTAAGGACAGGATTATTCCATTTTCTGTTCAACCTGGTAAGTGCCATCTTAGGGATTATCTTTGCTCCGCTATTAGTGCAACTGGTTTTAGCGATTTCGGGTGGAGCAGGTGTAGGTCGCCAAGTTGCTAATGCTCAAATCATCTTTAACCTCATTGGCGTAGTTGTAGTCATCATATTTCTGCCAACGATCGCTCGGTTACTGGAAAAATTAGTCCCAGATGCTAAAGACGAGCGCACATTAACTCCAGAAACAGTTCAATCCGGCAGATAAATGCCCTATGCCCTGTGCCCCATGCCCCATTTTCTAGACAGGTTGAAAAGAGGATGTTTGTTCAAAATACTCGTATTACATTTGTCAGTTGTTTAGCTACTCTCTTGTTAGGAGCATCTGCTTGCAGTAACAATCAGGCTGATGATACAACTGCTAGTTTTCCAGAAGCCGTGAATCAAGCAGAAAATGTTAGTACTAGCACAACAAATTTGTCAGGAACTATAAAGATAGATGGCTCTAGTACTGTGTTTCCTGTTTCTAAAGTGATGGCACAAGAGTTTCAAAAAGCTAACTCTGGTGTGAAAATTAATGTAGCCTTTTCCGGTACTGGTGGGGGTTTCAAGAAATTCTGTGCAGGGGAAACTGATATTACAGACGCTTCTCGCCCAATTAATGAAGAAGAAGTCAAGCTTTGTCAAACAAACAACATAGAATACATTGAATTACCAGTAGCTTTCGATAGTCTCTCTGTTGTCGTTAACGCAAAAAATGACTTCGTTCAGTGTCTCAAAGTGAGCGAACTAAAAAAGATGTGGGAACCTGGAGCTGAAGGCAAAGTCAATAATTGGAATCAAATTCGTTCTAGCTTCCCCAATCAACCATTAAAGTTATTTGGTCCTGGTAGTGACTCTGGGACTTACGATTATTTCACCTTGGCGGTTGTAGGTCAAGAAGGGAAAAGTCGAGGTGATTACACTAAGAGCGAAAACGACAATGCTCTAGTTCAGGGAATTTCTCAAGATCCAAATGCATTGGGCTTTTTTGGCTATGCTTACTATAGTGCCAATAGAAACAAGCTTAAGCTAGCTAGCATCGACAATGGTTATGGCTGCGTACAGCCCAGCGCTCAAACAGTGGCAGATTCTCGCTATCAGCCGCTTTCTCGTCCAATTTTTATCTATGTGAAGAAAGCGTCAGCTACTCGTCCAGAAGTGAAAGCCTTTACTAATTTTTACTTAGCACCAGAGAACGTCAACTTGGTATTACAAGTTGGTTATGTACCATTACCTAACATCACCCTACAAGCAGCTAGTTCTCGGTTGAACAACGGCATTACTGGTTCTCAACTAGGAGGGCAAGGTTCTGTCATCGGTGTAAAACAGCAAGGGCTTCAAGAAAAATAAGAACTAAGGAGTAGGGAGTGGGGAGTGACAAATGACAAATGACGAAGCCCAAACAGAAACTCCACGATCCTACTTCTTAGTCTGTGGATTAGGAAGTTTGGGTCAATACTGTGTTGCTAAACTCAAAGAATTTGGTGTAAGTGTCACTGCAATCGATATTGCTTTGCCCAGCATTTGGGAAGTGAACAATATACCAGATTTATTGGAAGAACTGGCGCTCGGTGATTGCCGACAACCAGATGTTCTGGCAAAAGCAAAGATTCAACAGTGTCAAACTGTCTTCATAGTTACTAGTGATGAGCGTGTGAATATAGACACGGCTTTTGCTGTTATAGTGCTAAATCAACACGTTCGCATAGTTATACGCTCTTCCAAACAAAATCTGAATGAACTTTTAGATCGAAGCTTGGGTAATTTTACGGCTTTGGAAGCAACTCAAATCACAGCTTCTGCATTTGCGATCGCTGCTTTGGGGAGTGAAATTCAAGGATCGATCGATTTGCTCTGGCTGCTACCATTATTGCCCTGTCCTTCTGTTATTGGGCTGTGCGCCGAACAAACGCCAAATACCCATTCCACTAAAAAATTTACTTGATAGTGTAAACCTGTTTTGTACTAGGTTGTCCAGAAACTGTAGAGCAACTTTGGATGCTAAAACAGTCGCTCTTGGGGCTAATTGGAGCACATCTTCCACCAAGCCACTGTGGTCTGGTTCTGTGTGGCTGACAATGATGTAATCAATTGCCTTCGGGTTAACAAGGCTTTTGAGCGTATTTAAATACTGTTCGCGAAACTTAGTGTGGGCGGTATCAACTAATGCTATCCTGTCACCTTTAATTAGATACGAGTTGTAAGTCGTACCATTTTGCAATCCAAATTCAATGTCAAAGCGATCGCGATCCCAATCGAGACAGCGAATCGCGGTTGTATTAGGAGCTATTTCAACAGTTTGTATAGTTAGCCTTTTTTGGGCGTTCTCTGCGAGCGCAACCATTAATTCTCTCCGAGCATGAATCGTCAGTCGTCGTTTCTGCTCCTATTGTGCTCATAATTCTTTTTGTAAAGTTGTTAAAGATTTTATTTTCTTTCAAATAGTTTTTGTAGCCAAAGAGACTATTCTTTGGCATTAACTCTTGCTAGGAAATTGTTACTCATGGTCTTTTATTTGCTTTCAGATTATATCAGATATTTGCTTTTTTTTAAATTCATTTTATGTATGATTTGTAAGAAAGCTTATATTGAACTTATATATTTTGTATCGAAAAGCAGAGATTTTACAACCGTTGTATCTTTCAGACATCCTCTAGTTGTCTGTAGTTAACTACAGACTTACAAAACTCTAAAAGTTCTTCTTCTTGAAAATCTCTCTTAGCAAAGTTAGCCATTACACTAACAAATTGAACATTTCCTTGTATGTAACCAACTGAAGAATCTATCCTGTCTAAACTAGCCGTTCTAGGATGTAGTTTATGACTGTTCCAATGAGCAGTTGTCTCAGGATTGTCTAATTGCCAACCAGTATACGGGCATCGTCCGTCTTGCTTTTCCCAAAGTTCCTGAAGATATTCCAGTGTAATAGTACATTCCCGTCCATGAGTTTTGACTCGTCTTCTTGCCAATTTCAAATGTTGCCGAAAAGGTGAGTATTTATCTCTGCGCTCGCTAGAAAATAAATTATTTAAAATCTTGCAAGTTGGCTCTGCAATTGAATTTGCAACTCTTGTATTTTTATAGTTATAAACGTCGTAGCAAAAATTGATTAAATCTTCTTCCAAAAAAGCGTTTTTAGCAAAATTAGCAATGACAGCAACAAACTGAATATTGTCCAGAGAATAACCTTGCGTAGAATCAAGACGATCCACACTTGCTCTGTTAATTGTTAAACGAGTATTCTCATAATCATTAGTGCTTGGCAGAAGAACTAGTTCCCAACCAGTATAAGGGCAAATACCGTTTTGTTTTTCCCACAAATATTTTAAGTCTTCTAACGCCACTGTACATTCTTGTTTTCTATGCTTAGAAGACTTTTTCATCACTTTTAAGTGATATCTATAGGGAGAAAAAGCATCCCTTCTAATGATGTTCCGCAAATAAGAGGTATCTTTATTTATCTTGTTACCAAAATTAATTAAACCTTTAAACTTTCCGTAACACGATTTAGAACAAAAATGCTGTCTTCCTAATTTTGCGCTTCTCTTAACTTCAGCCAAACGCTTGATAAATTCTTTGCTACAAGCTGGATTTTCACAAATAACAAGAACTTCCGATCTACCCATAGCCATGGTATTTGATTTTTGAGTCCTAAAAGCGAACCCATCAGTGAAACTTATCAACTGATGGGTACACCCTTATATTTACTTATGGAGCTTATGGGAGTTGAACCCATGTCCGCAATGGGTATTGACCCCCCACTCATTCACAGGTTTAGCCCTTTTTACCCTCAGGGCGGGGAACGTTCTTTATCCCGAACGGTAGGATGCTCTGATTAAATCTTAGCCAACAGCCAACCAGAGAACACTGCTAGCGCATCCGTTGGGGGTTTGCCTCTAGCCTTTAACGGAGTCAGACTAGAAGCGCTCGAACCAGTTAGAGGTTATTATGCAGCTACAGTAGCGTGCTTACGAGCAAAAGGTACGATGTTGTTTGCATCTATTTTTTTGAGCCTTTGATTTTCGAGAGACGACTCACTCTCGACCTGAATCATAGAGCAGCTTTCGCCACCACGTCGAAACCGTTAAAGCCCCGTGTGGTTTATATGTTCTATTGTAGTGCGGAATTTCAAAATGTGCCACAAAGAAATTTGGGATTTTAGATTTTAGATTTGGGATTGTAGGCGCAATCCCATGTACCACAAGAAATTTTAGATTTTAGATTTGGGATTTTAGACGCAATCTCATATACCAGTAAGAGATTTCAGATTTTGAATTTCAGATTCAATCCCAAATCCCAAATCCCAAATCCCAAATCCCAAATCTAAAATTGGTTAATCCAAAATCTAAAATCCACGCATCCCAAATTACTTTACTTCAGCGCTTCCGCACCACTGACCACCTCAAGAATTTGATCGGTAATGGAGGCTTGACGGGCTTTGTTGTATGACCGGGTGAGGGAATTGATGAGTTCTTTAGCGTTGTCGCTAGCACTACTCATGGCTGTCATCCGCGCTGCTAGTTCGCTAGCAGCAGATTCTTGTAGTGCTCTCAGTAACTGGTTGCTCAGATACAGAGGTAGCAAAGAATCAAGAATTTGTACGGGGTCTTGCTCAAAAATCATGTCACGAGGCAAAGTCCGTGTTGGGGTAGCGACTTTCGATCGCTCTACCTCAAATTGACCGCCACGAGTCGTTAATCGGAAAATTTCATCATCCTGTGCTTCCAAACCCTGGGGATCGAGAGGAAGTAGGGTTTGCACTACGGGACGAGAACTCACCAAAGAAACGAACTTGGTGTATACTAACTCAATCCGGTCTACTTTTTCAGACAGGAACAAGGAAAGTAGTTCGTCAGAAATCTTTGTGGCTTCTGCTGCAGTAGGAATCTGCTCTAAGCCAGTGTAGGTTGCATCAATAGGTTGCTCTCGGCGTTGGAAGTACTGAGACGCTTTGCGTCCTACAATGACAAATGTGTAGTCAAGACCTTCTGCCTTAATTTCTTTGGCACGGTTTTCAGCACGCTTAATAATGTTGTTGTTGTAACCGCCGCACAATCCTCTGTCGCCTGAAATCACGAGCAACCCTACAGACCGGACTTCTCTTTTCCGCAGTAGGGGTAGGTCTGCATCTTCAAACCGCAAGCGAGTTTGCAAACCGTACAGGACTTGAGCCAAACGGTCTGCAAAGGGACGAGTCGCAATCACCTGTTCTTGAGCGCGACGTACCCTAGCAGCAGCTACAAGCCGCATGGCTTCTGTAATTTTCTTAGTATTTTTGACCGACTGAATGCGATCGCGTATTGCTTTTAGATTTGGCATATTTTTGTTCTTTGTCCTTTGTCATTAGTCATCAGTCATTTGTTATTTGTCCTTTGTCATTAGTCATTTGTTCTTTGTCCTTTGTCTTTTGTTAAAAGATTAAGAGACCAATGACGAATGACTAATGACCAATGACCAATGACTAAATTACGCTGTTGCTAAGAAGGTCTTCTTGAATTCGGTAATTGCTTCCTTGAGGGCTTTTTCCTCATCATCACCTAGAACTTTCTTTGCCTTTACGGTATCTGTATACTGAGGCTTGCTAGTCTTCAAATATTCGCGCAGACCCTTAGTAAAAGCAGTCACCTTGTTTGCTGGTACGTCATCTAAGTAACCGTTAATACCAGCGTAAAGAATAGCAACTTGCTCGTAAACTGACAGAGGAGAGTTTTGTGGCTGTTTCAGGAGTTCCCGCAAACGAGCACCTCTTGCCAACTGGTCTTGAGTGGCTTTATCCAAGTCAGAAGCAAATTGTGCGAAAGCTTGCAATTCGTCAAACTGAGCTAACTCCAGCTTCAACTTACCAGCAACTTTTTTCATTGCCTTGGTTTGAGCAGCTGAACCCACCCGAGATACGGAAATACCGGGGTTAATCGCCGGACGAATACCAGCGTTAAACAAGTCAGAAGACAAGAAAATCTGTCCGTCAGTGATAGAAATCACGTTGGTGGGGATGTAAGCGGATACGTCACCTGCTTGGGTTTCGATGATGGGTAGAGCAGTCATGCTACCAGCACCGAGTTCATCGTTGAGCTTAGCTGCCCGTTCCAATAAGCGGGAGTGGATGTAGAAAACGTCTCCAGGGTAAGCTTCCCGTCCGGGTGGGCGACGTAGTAGCAAGGACATTTGACGATAAGCTTGAGCTTGCTTGGAAAGGTCATCGTAAATAACCAGGGTCGCTTTCCCTTTGTACATAAAGTACTCAGCAAGGGTAGCACCAGTGTATGGAGCCAAATATTGTAGGGTAGCAGCGTCACTGGCATTGGCGGCGACAACAATTGTGTAGTCCAACGCGCCTCTGTCTTGCAGTGTTTGTACTACGTTAGCTACAGTGGAAGCTTTTTGACCGATCGCAACGTATACGCAAATTACATCCTCTTCTTTTTGGTTGAGGATGGTGTCAATTGCGATCGCAGTTTTTCCAGTTTGACGGTCACCAATAATCAATTCCCGTTGACCGCGACCGACAGGAATCATAGCATCAATAGCTGTGATTCCCGTTTGCATGGGTTCGTGTACGGAACGACGAGCAACAATACCAGGTGCTGGCGATTCAATCAAACGGGTTTCTGTGGTTTTGATATCCCCTTTGCCATCAATGGGGCGACCGAGAGAATCTACAACCCGTCCAACCATTGCTTCTCCCACCGGGATTTGAGCAATTCTGCCAGTTGCAGTTACAGAACTACCTTCTTGAATTTGACGACCATCACCGATCAGCACCGCACCCACGTTGTCTTCTTCCAAGTTTTGGGCGATGCCAACAGTACCGTCTTCAAACTCTAGTAGCTCGCTTGCCATGACCTTGTCAAGACCGTAGATGCGGGCAATACCGTCACCCACTTGTAGAACAGTACCAACATTCTTGACTTTGACTTGTTGGTCGTATTGTTCTATCTGTTGCTGAATAATGTTGCTGATTTCGTCTGGTCTGATACTAATTGCCATTTGACTTACTCTTTAGAACTTGGAACTCTACTAAAAATTTGGGGCTCGGGGATTGGGGATTAGGGAATGGGGAATTTAGGTTACTGCTTTCCCCATTCCCTATTCGCTATTCCCCATTCCCTCAATTATGCGCTAGTTAAGCGTAATGATAGGCGACGCAACTGACCGCGTATACTGGCGTCAATCACTTGAGATCCTACTCTAATGATGACACCACCAATCAAATCGCGCTCGATTTTTGTATCCAATTCCACTTCACGAGCATTAGTCAACGCAATGACTTTTTCTCTAACAGATTGTTGCTGTGCTTCGGAAAGGGGAACTGCAGAAACAACTTCCGCAAGAACAGTTTGTTTGAGTTGCCGCAAAAGCGCTAAATATTGCTGACAAATAGGTTCTAGCAATGAAATCCGCCTTCTATCTACCAGCAGCAGCAAAAAGTTTCGGAAGTAAGTATCAGCACCATCTCCAAGGATACGGGTGATGACAGCTTTTTTATCTTCTAGCTTCACAAATGGGTTAATGAGGAAGTTTCGCAACTCCTCACTTTCACCAAGCAAACTAAGTAAAGAACGGACATCTTCGCCGAAACGATCTGTCAGGTTTCTTGCTTGAGCCAGTGACATCAACGCTTGAGCGTAGGGATTAGCTATTTCAGATGTTGCTACGTTGCTTGCCATCAACTTCCTCCGAGTAGCGCTATGCTGCGATCGATTAATCTATGTTGAGCATCGTCGGCAATTCCAGTCTGCAGTTGCGACTCGACTTTTTGCAATGCCAAAGCGACGACTCGCGCTCTTACTTCTGCGATCGCTTTTTCCCTTTCCGTATCTAAATCTCGAGATGCGGTTTCTTTCAAGCGTTGCACGTCCTTAGCTGCTTCTGCCAGAATTGCTTCGCGAGATGCGCGAGCACTTTCTTCAGACGCTTTGACGATTCGCTGTGCTTCTGCTTGCGCCTGAGTCAGTCTTTGCTGAGCCTCAAAGAGGGCGCTCGCTGCCTCCTTTGCACGCGCTTCTGCTTCCTGAATTGTCGCTTCAATATTTGAGCGCCGTTCGTTCAGGGTATTGCTCAAAACATTACGTCCAAAGTATACTAAGACGCCAATGAGAATCGCTAAGTTAATGATGTTGGTTTCTAAAATGTCCGCATTCAGACCGAAACCGCCTTCTGATTCTGCTCCTGCTATTGCCTCAGTGGCTAAAAATAAAACAGTCCCTATAATACCCATTTACAACTGCGCTGCTCCCTTGCTAGTTACGTTGAATTTTCCCCAAGGGAAAAAGTGTCAAATTGACACTCGAATGAAGCGCTGACCGGAGCAACGCCCCGTTGCGCGTAAGCTTACACAGAACCGCTCTATTTAATAAGTTGGTTCCAGTAGTTTGTCTAGAATTTGCCTACTGAGGGCATCGACTTGTTGCTCTAATGAACGCATTGCCTCTTGCTTTTGCTGGTCTATGTCTTGAGCCACCTGTTCTCGCTGAGCTTGGGCTTCTTTTTGCGCCTCGGCTACTTTTTCGGCAGTTATCTTTTGTGCTTCAGCCTGAGCTTGTGCTACCACAGATTGTGCTTGGCGGCGAGCGTCTGCTAACTGCTGTTCGTAGTCTTTGGTCAAGCGCTCGGCTTTAGCCAAACGTTCTTTTGCTTCAAGATTGTTCGTTCGGATGTAATTTTCCCGATCGTCCAGCGCTTTAGTTAGTGGCTTGTAGAAAATCACGTTCAATAGAGCTGCCAACAGCAGGAACTGCAATGCCATCACAGGCAAAGTAGCATCGAAATCAAACATTTCTCTCCTTATTCGGCTCGAACCGCTGTTTTTGTGGCATCTACGATCGTCTAACCTTTCATTTTGGAGATCCTTATAGTTATCTAAGGATCGGTTGACTTTTAAAGGTATTGTCAGTTGTAAGGACTCCCAAAATTTCTTGTGGTGCGGGATTGATGCCCGCCACTCATACTGAACGGGCGAGGACGCCCGTCCCACAAAATGAGTTACTTAGTCCCACAAAATGAGTTACTTAGCCCCACAAAATGGTAATTTAGTCCCACAAAATGGCAATTTAATCCCACATTCCGGAGACATTTATTTCTTGGAAATCCCTTTACAACTGACAAGTTTTTAAGTCTTAGGAAAATGGGTTAGCGAACAATAGTACTAGGGCAATTACTAGACCGTAAATGGTTAGGGATTCCATGAACGCTAGGGTCAACAGCAAAGTTCCACGAATTTTTCCTTCAGCTTCTGGCTGACGGGCAATACCTTCTACTGCTTGACCTGCAGCATTTCCTTGACCAATACCAGGTCCAATCGCAGCCAAACCAATCGCCAAAGCAGCAGCTAGAACTGAAGCAGCAGAAACTAATGGATCCATCTTGATTTCCTTACCTTTACTACAAAATGAACGGTTTTTGATTTGAGAGATTCTTAGATTTTAGATTGCGCTTGAACTTAATATTCACGCCACCTAAAATCTTGTGAGAAACTCAATGAGGTTCGTGTTCTTCATCACCATGTCCCTCTAGTGCCTCGTGAATGTATGCCGCAGCTAGGGTAGCAAATACCAAGGCTTGAATGGCACTGGTAAATAATCCCAAAGCCATGACTGGCAGAGGCACGAACAAAGGAACTAGAAGAACTAATACAGCCACAACTAACTCATCCGCCAAAATGTTACCAAATAGTCGGAAGCTTAGGGATAGAGGCTTGGTGAAATCTTCAAGAATCGCGATCGGTAATAAGATCGGCGTCGGTTCTATATACTTTTTGAAGTAACCCAAACCGCGCTTGCTAAAACCCGCGTAAAAGTAAGCTAACGAAGTCAGTAACGCCAGTGCTACTGTCGTGTTTATATCATTGGTCGGAGCAGCCAACTCTCCCGACGGTAATTTGATGACCTTCCAAGGAACCAGAGCGCCCGACCAATTCGATACGAAGATAAACAGAAACAGCGTGCCGATGAATGGCACCCAAGGGCGGTACTCTTTCTCACCAATTTGATTTTTCGTCAGATCTCTAATAAACTCTAGGGCATATTCCATGAGATTCTGTATGCCGCTAGGAATTTTTTGGATGCTGCGAGTCGCTGCTAGTGAAGCTATTACTAAAATAGCAATTACAAACCAAGAGGTGAGAAAAACCTGCCCGTGCAGTTTCAGGTTACCCAATTGCCAGTAGAAATGGTGACCCACTTCTAATGAGGCAAGAGGGAAAGAAGGGAAAACGTTCAGAAAATTCACCATTTTCTTTCCATGTCGTTCGATTCTCCAATCTTAACTGGAGATAAAGAGGCAAGCCATCTCGGTATGGATTTTCCTCCCGAAAAGCACTCGCGCCATCGCCTTTTAAGGTCTGGTGGAGCTTTTACGAGTCAGGGATAAATGCCCCCCTAACTACGTAGATGAGAAGCGTACCTTTGTAGGTGAGAAATCCCAAAAATATTGGCAATATTTGCAGTTTATTCCACTGGGATGCCAGTAAAATAACTCCTACTAATAAAGCTAACCGAGTTTTGCTCAGCTTGCGATTTTCTCTGCTCAAACGCTCAACATCTTTTGCCAACATCCTCAAGTAAACCACACCCGTGCATGCTCCAAGTAAATAATTCAGAGCAACGTTTCGGGAATACAAAACCCATACAGAGATAAATATAATCCCTGTCAAGACAAGAGTGATGACTAACAACTCCCGGTAGAGATGGTAAAACTCTTGCATGGAAGAGCTTTTCCGTTCTGGATTCTCCAAACCGGGATTTGAATCTTGTCCTGTTGCCCTAGTGGATTTAATTGATTCGTCTGACAAGCTCACGGGAGTTGAAACTAGTACAGTTATTTGTGTTGACTGTTTGCTCAGCCAGCTGAATCATATCACGATTGGGTAACAATACTTTAGAAAAAAACAATTAACTTATTGTCTGCAGAAAAATATTAGTAGATACAAATGCATAGAATGGATTTTTAATACAAAAATTTTGGATAAATAAGGATAATTTTTTACCTTTTTACCCATCGATCGACTCTAAGATCCCCAACTTCTTTAAGAAGTCGGGGATCTAGTCCGCGAATATTCTTTTAACTCTTATTCTACCGTTTGAGTGGTGCTGTGCGTCTCAAGTTGGCAAGGTCATTCTTTCAAACTGGTGTTAACATAATTAGCTGTTGTTTGAGAAGCTCTCGCACCCTCTCTATCTCTATCTGTACGGTTGCCAAAATTCTGTTGACTGTTGATTTCCCATCACAACTTTGTAAAAACTTTAACTCCGCTTCCGATAAGTTAACAAGTTGGTAATCGTAGTTCAACAGACATTGACTAGGGAAGCCTTCTATGCATGGATTTCTTTCTGGAATTGCTGCTAGTAGTGTGTCTGGTTCTGACCAATCTGTTTTGGGTAACGGGGGACGATTTAAGAAAAACTCGTAGTGACTCACTTCCGGATCTAATAATTCTATTAAGCGATAACGCTGGCGATCGCTCAACTCTTTAGCTCGTTCCACTAACTCCGGTGCTTTACTCAAAAGTCTCTCTAAATCCCAAAAACTTGGATTAGAAAAACCCACAAAATCCAAACCCGAAGCATCAATAAGTTCAAACAAAGTTTCTATGTTGTAATCAATTTCCTGGGGATGTACGTACATATCAGCAAAGCACTCATCCCGTTGATTTTCCAACAACCATCGTTCTCGTTCCCGCTTAAGAATACGGTTATTATCTGGTAAAGAAGCAAATATTTGCCGTCCAACTCGAACAC